>JAIRVD010000100.1 GCA_031254075.1 Clostridiales bacterium | reverse complement strand
CTGCGCCGTAAGTGCCGTGACTTGTTGGGCAGAAGCCACATTGTCGCCGAATAAAATAACGCCGCCCGGCTGAATTTCGTCAAATAAATGTTCAACGGCTTCGTTTACAGCCAACGTTTGCCACGGCAGCCGTAAAATAAATAATTGTCCGATTTTTTCTTCAACCGTCATTTGCGAAATCAAAATTTCGATTGGGTCGGCGGAAAAAGTCGGAGGGCTTGGCATTTCCGACGGAGTGATTTCGATTTCGGGAGGAAAAATTTCCGCTACGGGAACGGGATTTTCATTTTCAACGGGCGGAACATCGTTAGGAATTATCGTAAAGGAAAAATCATTTGTGCTTTCCGGTAAAAACTGCGGCTCGTCATTAGCGCACGCGGCGAAGATAAAAAACGCTGTAAGCAAAAAAATTTTTTTCATTACAGCACCTCCATCAGCGCTTTAAGGAATTCCCATGCGCGATTTGTTGATGATATTGACAGCTTTTCGTCGGGGGTGTGGTAGTCGTATGCGTTTGGCCCGAACGAAACGATATCGAGTGCGATACCGCGTTCGGCGAATTTCGCAAGAAAGATACCGCATTCCAAGCCGCCGTGAACGGCAGTTGTTACGGCTTCGCGATTATAGAATTTTTTGTAGGCGGCAGCGGCGGTTTTCATTAATTCCGAATCGGGATTGTACTGCCACGCGGGGCTTCGCCGGATGAAATTCACTTCCGCGCCGACCAAAGCCGCAACGGCGGAAATCTGCGCTTCGATTTGCCGCGTAAAATATTCTGCCGCACCTCTCGGCATCGCTGAAATTTTTACATGTCCGCGCGTGGTTTCCGCTACGCCGATATTACACGAAGCATTAACAAGCCCGTCAATTTCAAAGCTTCTCGAAATCATTCCCGTCGGAATCAGCAGCAAGGCCGAAATAATTTTTTGCGTGCAGTCATGTGTTAAAAACTCCAATAAACCGTCATGGCGGGTCGAACTTGCGATGACGGAGTCAATCGTTAAACCCGCGTCGGATATTTTAAATTGATTCAAAAAATTTTCGCGTTCGGTTTTTATTACTTGCGAAATTTTTTCCGCGTTTGGTTTGGCAAAAACAATCGTTGCGGAAGCCTCGCGCGGAATTGCGTTAATTTTCATTCCGCCGGAGATTTCTGCGATATTAATTCCGATTTTTTTATTCAAGGCGTTCAGCAAAAACGCAAGAATGCGTAAAGCATTGCCGCGTTCTTTCTCGATGTCTCCGCCGGAATGCCCGCCCTTTAAGCCGCGAACGGAAATTTCACACGTGCACATTTCGGAATTGTTCGCCCAATCCGCGGGAATTAAAAACTCCGCTGTCGTCCCCGCCGCGCAACCCATCGTGAACGTCGTTTCGTCGCTGCTGTCGAGGTTGAGCATTCGCGTACCCTTCAGTTGGCTGACATCCAAGTTCTGCGCGCCGCTCATTCCGGTTTCTTCGTCTGTTGTAAGCACAATTTCCAGCGGCGGATGTACGCATTTTTCTTCCAATAAAGCCATGCAAAACGCAACGCCGATTCCGTTATCCGCACCGAGCGTTGTGCCGCGCGCCTTTATAAAATCGCCGTCCTCATATAATTGCAGCGCATCGCGTAAAAAGTCATGCTGCGTGCCCGCGTTTTTTTCGCAAACCATGTCCATATGCGCCTGCAAAATCACGGGAGGCTTGTCCGCACAGCCGGCAGACGCGGGCTTTGTAATAATTAAATTGTTCCAATCATCTCGGACAACCTTCGCGCCTCGCGCCCGTGCGAATTCGGCAATATAATCGCTGACCGCCTTCTCGTTCCCCGAGCCGCGCGGAATTTTACTTATTTCATAAAAATGCTTTAAAACCATAATGGACTCCTTCTTGCGTTATTTGTCAGAAACTACCATACATAGAGCATTCACGCAAGCGGCGCGATATATTCATCATAGCATTCCTGTTCTTTCAAAATGCCCTCCATGCGCGAGGTAATCGCGGCGGGAATAAAATTACGTTTCTTGCTGTAATACTGCGAAACAATTTTCAAAAACGGCCACGGGAAAAATAATTGCGCGTAAATAATTTTTTTCGCGTCGGAAGGAAGCGGTAAAATTTTACTGTAAATTTCCAAAAGCTGCGACACCGAAACCTCACGCGAAGTTTTTCGCGCGTAACGTCGCAAAATTGATACCAAATCTGCGAGCTGCAGGTCAACAGAAGTTTCTTCGAAATGAGATATGAAACAGGTGTTTTCTAAAATCGAAAACGTTTCTTCCTTTAAAGCATTATGACAGATATGTTTATTCGCAAGCGCATCCGCGTGTAGCGCGGCATAATCCGTTTGCGCTAAGATTTCCGCCGCAAGTGTTGCGCGTTCTACGTAAGCGTCGGCGTGTTTTAAAACAAGCACATCGAAATCCGATAAGCGAGGACGGCGGTTTATCTGCTTTACACATGAATTCAACGCGGAAATATTTTTTGCAAAAACAGTCGAAAGTGAAGGTTCCGATGAAAATTTTTTTGAACTTTTCAATCCCCTCGCCGAAGAATGAAAACGCGCTAAACCTTCAATCACCAAAGAAATATCACGCAAATTCCCGAAATCGGGTTCACGACCGCTTATATGCCGCGTCATAACAAAAATATCGCGCCCGAGATTTACAAACGGAACACCCGAAACCGTCGGAATAATCATATCCGTATACGGAAATCCCGAAGCTTCGAGTTCCTTTAAAAAAGTAAATCGCGCACAAATTTCGTGCGGAAAGTTATTTGATTTATGTATTTTCGCGTTCGCCGAAGAAATCAAAAAGCATCCGCGTTCTTTGACAGCCCTAACGCCGGCGTACCCAAAATATGCAGGCAAGCTTACGGATAAATCGCCCAAAGCCCGCACCTCCTTTAATTAAATCTATGTACAACCGTGACAAAATAGTCACAAAAATTTCAAAAATATGGTATAGTATCAGAAAAATATAGAAAAAGGCGTGGGTGCGATGAAGGGAAAAACATATGATTTAAAAAAACTCGCCGCATCAGGGCATTTTGATGTGAACGTAAGCACGCGATTTCACTACAGCACGCAGGAATATTTTGATGCGTTAACGGATTTTGCCAATAACTATGACAATGATTTAAGAAATTACACCGCAGCGTTTGTAGTAAATTCCGATGTAGACCGAGAAATGTTTATAAAAGAATGTTATGAAATTCACGCGGATTTTGTGCGTCTCGGTTTCACGGCTCTAATAGAAGGACTACTTGTATTGGAAGACGCCGCAATGAAAAAAGACATGAAGGAATTCGCCGACGGTCAAGTATCGTTCAAGGCAAAAGTAAAAATATGTAAAGAAGAAATTATAAACGCACAAGAACGCTGGAAAATGACGCGTCCAAGGACGCAGTGAGCAGAGCGAACGCCTCCCGCGTCCAAGGACGCAGTGAGCGAAGCGAACGCCTCCCGCGTCCAAGGAAGTAATTTGCATAATAAAGGCAAACATGCTAAACTAGCCGCCGTGCGATTTAAGTCGCAACAACCTTGCGCATGAAAACATGCGCCACAGACCGGGAGGTGCAACAGAATGAACAGGTATGAACTGGGCGTGGTTGTACGGGCAGATTTGGAAGAAGAAGTCTACCGCGCAGAGATGGAGCGAGTCAAAGGTTTTATAGACCGATTTGGCGGCACCATCGAAAAGATTGATGATTGGGGACGCCGCAAGCTTGCGTATCCGATTACAAAGCTGACAGAAGGGATGTATACGTTTATCACGTATTCATCGGAAGGCGGAACGCCGAAAGAAGTAGAGGCACGTCTGCGTTTGCAGGAAAACGTTTTACGATTCATAACGATTCGCAAAGATGAAACGGAAGCTCTTGCGAAAGCCGAACCTTCAAAACCGGCAGAAGCCGAAAAAGAACCCGTCGCAGCGGAAGAACCCGCAGTTGATTCGGAAGCATAACGGAATAGGGGGGTTTTATGAATAAAGTAATATTGATGG
>JAIRVD010000048.1 GCA_031254075.1 Clostridiales bacterium | reverse complement strand
TCGTTATCGTCGCCGTTATTATCGTCGTCGGTAATTTTTGCTATGGAGACTACAGTGCTTCCTTCGCCCATGTTTATCAGTTTCACGCCGGAGGCATAACGCCCTTGAACGGAGATATCTGCGACGCGAATGCGTATGATGACGCCTTCGGAATTTATTATCATTAAGCCGTCGTTTTCGCAAACGGCTTTAATTCCGACAAGGTGACCGGTTTTTGGTGAGGGTTTGTACACTATTATTCCGAAGCCGCCGCGATTTTGACCTCGGCAGTTTTCGGTGAGGGTTACTTTACCGTAGCCGTTTGCGGCGACAAGCAGAACTTGTCCGTCGGCGACGGTTGCGCCGATTATTTCGTCGTTTTCGCGCAGTTTCATTCCGCGAACGCCCATTGCGGTGCGTCCGACGGCGCGTGCTTGGTCTTCGTTGAAGCGAATGCCGCGTCCTTCTTTTGTTGCGAGGAAGATTTCGCGTTCGCCGTTGGAACGCAGTACGTCAATCAGTGTATCGTCTTCGCGGAAGGTGATGGCGTTTAAGCCGGATTTATTTATGCGCGAGTATTGACTGAGCGCGGTGCGTTTTACCAACCCCTTGCGCGTAACCATAATGAGGAATCCATCCCAATCGTTTTTCGTAACGGGAATCATTGCGGCGATATCTTCGCCGCCGCTGAGGTTAAGCAGGTTAACAAGCGGCATTCCTTTTGCTTGGCGACCTGCTTCGGGAATTTCGAATGCTCGTAAACTAAATGCCCGTCCGCGTGTAGTGAAAAATAAAATATTGTCATGCGTGTTCGCAACGAACAAATCTTTCACGCAATCCTCTTCGCGCGTTTGCATTCCGATAACGCCGCGTCCGCCGCGTCCTTGACTGCGGTACGCGTCAAGCGGAATGCGCTTGATATAATTCAAATGCGACAGCGTAATTACACTTGATGCCTCGTCGATTAAATCTTCGAGATTAATGTCGCCCGGGTCGTGAACGATTTTCGTGCGGCGCGCGTCGCCGAATTTTTCTTTTATGCGTGTAAGTTCGTCCGTTAAAACTTGCAGAAGATAGTTTGCGTCGTTGAGAATGCGATTAAGTTCCGCGATGAGTGCTTGCAGTTCCGCGTATTCTTCTTCGAGGCGTTTCTTTTCAAGCCCGGTTAACGCGCGAAGCCGCATGTCCACGATTGCTTGCGCCTGAATTTGCGTGAAATCGAATTTTTCCATCAAGCGGTCGCGTGCTTGGTTGCCGTCGCTGCTTGCGCGAATCAACGCGATAATTTCGTCGATATGGTCTTGCGCACGCAGTAATCCCTCGACTATGTGCGCACGGCGTTCGGCTTTCGCTAAGTCGAATTTCGTACGGCGCGTGATTACTTCCTTTTGATGTTCGATATAATGCTCAATCATTTCGGAAAGCGTTAAAATTTTCGGCTCATTTTTCACAAGCGCGAGCATGATGATTCCGTGGCTTTCCTGCAACGGCGAAAGCTTATATAACTGATTTAAAATAACATTTGCATTCGCATCTTTGCGCAGCTCGATTATTATACGAACGCCGTTGCGGTTGGATTCGTCGCGAATATCGGTGATGCCGTCAATTTTTTTATCCTTGACGAGGTCAGCCATTTTTTTGACAAGATTTGCCTTGTTTACCTGATACGGAATCGCCGTTACGCGAATTTGCTCGCGTCCGCTTGCGCCGGGCAACGGTTCGATTTCGGCGTCGGCGCGTAAGATGACCTTTCCGCGTCCGGTGCGATATGCCTCGCGTATGCTTTCCGTGCCGAGAATCGCGCCGCCCGTCGGATAGTCGGGTGCTTTTACGATGTCAATCAGCGTTTTAATCGGCGTTTCGACACCCTCGCGCATATCAACGATTCGTTTCAAAATCGCGGTGATTACATCGGTTAAATTATGCGGCGGAATATTAGTGGACATTCCGACCGCGATTCCCGATGAGCCGTTAACGAGTAAATTCGGGAAACGCGCGGGCAGAACCGTCGGCTCCGAGAATTGTTCATCGTAGTTCGGTGCGAAGTCTACGGTTTCTTTGTCGATGTCGGTCAGCATTTCCATCGAAAGGCGCGACAAGCGAGCTTCGGTATAGCGATGCGCCGCGGCGGCGTCGCCGTCCATTGAACCGAAATTCCCGTGACCGTCAACCAGTACATAGCGCATCGAAAATTCCTGCGCCATTCTTACCATCGCGTCATAAATCGAGGTATCGCCGTGCGGGTGATATTTACCCATCGTGTCGCCGACGATGCGTGCGGATTTTTTAAACGCGGCATTCGGCGCGAGATTTAATTCGCTCATCGCGTATAAAATTCTGCGATGAACGGGCTTCAATCCGTCGCGTACATCAGGCAACGCGCGCGCCACAATTACACTCATTGCATAATCGAGATACGATTTTTGCATTTCGTCCGTGATATCTATTCCTTTTATGCGTGGGTTTTCATCCATAAATTATTTTTCTCCTATTTATTATAATCTTTGCTTGATTATACCATAAACTGAGAGTAAGATGTGCAAAAAAAGGGGGCAATCATATGAAATACAGAGAACTCGGCAAAACAGGAAAAATGATAAGCGAAATCGGGTTGGGTTGCGAATTTCTTGACAGGAAGCCTTACGGGCGTGTGAAGGAAGTCATCGACGCGGCAATAGGTTATGGCGTGAATGTTATGGATATCTTCATGCCGGGCACGGAAGTGCGCGAAAATATTTCCAAGGCAATCGGAAACAGGCGCGAGGAAGTTTTTATTCAGGGGCATATCGGTTCGACCGATATTAACCAGCAATACGATATCAGCCGCGATATGCCGACTGTAAAAAAATATTTCGAAGAACTGCTTCGAATCTTCGGCTACATTGATTTCGGAATGCTGTTTTTTATTGATTCGGAAGACGATTATAAAAATGTTTTCGAAACGGAATTTATTACGTATGCGGAGCATTTAAAAGCGCAGGGCGATATCAGGCATATCGGGTTCAGCTCGCACAATCCCGTTACCGCGATGAAGGCAATCGAAACGGGCATTCCCGAGATGATGATGTTCAGCATTAATCCCGCGTTCGACATGCTGCCGGCTGACCAATACGCGCTCGACAATATCGACAAGTTTTTCGGCGGCGAAATGTTTCGCGGTATCGATCCGAAACGCGCCGCGCTATATAAATTATGCACACAAAAACAAGTCGGCATAACCGCAATGAAAACTCTCGGTGCGGGAAAACTTCTTTCGCCCGACCACACGCCCTACCTCGAACCGCTTACACTCAGCCAATGCGTTCACTACGCGCTGTCGCGTCCGTCGGTCGCGAGTGTTCTGCCGGGTTGTCAATCCGCCGAGGAAGTAAATTCCATCATGAAATATCTAACCGCTATTGACGAAGAAAAATCATTCGCCGAAATAATCAGCAATATCAAAAACGACTTCAGAGGTCACTGCGTTTATTGCAGCCATTGCGCTCCATGCCCGATGGAAATCGACATCGCCGCCGTAAATAAATATCTGGATATCGCACGGTTAGACGAGAACAACATCCCGCCGTCGATTCGTTCGCATTTCAACGCGCTCAACTCCGCTGAATGCATCGCTTGCGCAAGCTGCGAAAACCGCTGTCCGTTCGGCGTTCCGATAATTGAAAACATAAAGGACGCGAAACGAATTTTAGCCTAAAGGCAACCTCCGAAAACCATCGCTTCGTCCGAAATTCGTCTCAGCGGGTTTTCGGGGTTGCTTTTTGTGGTGGTTGGCATCTTTGAATATACGAATCATGATGAGTGTAATTTTGCGGTTCACCCTTGACGTAATCAGATAAGTGGTGTAGTATTTCGAAGTTGTTAATTCGGAACAGAATATTTTCTTCGCCGGAGGGAGGGAAGTCTGATGTCAGAGGTTGTTATAAAGGATAACGAGACTCTCGACAACGCGCTTCGGCGTTTCAAGCGGAACTGCGCAAAAGCGGGAATCATGGGTGAGATTCGCAAAAGGGAACACTATGATAAACCCAGCGTTAAGCGCAAAAAGAAGTCTGAAGCCGCACGCAAGCGCAAGTTTTAAATATAAATCAGAGCCGTTGGGAATGCCCGGCGGTTTTTTTGTGGGGATTACATGAAAAAAAATATATTGGGCAATCTCCGAAAACCATCGCTTCGTCCGAAATTCAAGCGCGCGTTGAAGCGTTCGCGACGTTTGAAATTTGTCTCAGCGGGTTTTCGGGGGTTGCCATTAATGATGGCGGTATACGCAACATTTCTCGCGCTGGGAATGCCCGACGGGGCGTTCGGTGTTGCGTTGCCGGGAATGCGCGAGGCGATGGGATTTTCGTTTGAGCGCGCGGCGGAAATCGTTATTGTGCATTCGATTTTTTATTCTGTCGTGGCGTCGCTTACGGGGCGGCTCGCGAAATATTTTAAACTGGAACGAATTACCGGTTTCGGATTCATGTTGCTTCTTGCGGGAATGCTTGGGTTTGCTGTTTCGCGAAATTTCTTCGAGTTGACGGCGGCAACCGTCGTTCTCGGAACGGGCATGGGTATGATGGATTCGGCTGTAAACGCGTTCGCGGCGAAAAGTTTTTCCGCAAAGCATATGAATTGGCTGCATTGTTTTTGGGCGATGGGCGGCGCGGTCAGCCCGATGATTATGCGTCAAATGATTATTTTTTACGATTGGCGCGCGGGATATCTTGCCGTTTTCGCGGTGCAGGCGGTTTTCGCGTTTTTCGTTGGAATGAGTATTTTAAAAGGCTTGTGGGTTTCGAAAGAAATTAAAACAACGGAAACCGCGAGCAAAAAAATATTTTTGTCCGGTAAAAAATTTCCCATTATTCAATGGTTTGTATTTTTTCTTTACACCGGCGCGGAATACTCCGTTACGTTTTGGACGGTCAGCATTCTGATGGAAAGCCGCGGCGTTCCGTACGAGGCCGCCGCCGTTTTTCCCGCCGTTTATCTCGGCTCGCTGATGGCGGGGCGTTTTATTTTCGGATATGTAACGGATAAAATTTCCGGCTCATATGTAATTCGCATCGGGCTCGCAACTGCCGTCGCTGGTCTTCTTGTGCTGACATTCACAAGCAGCATCGTCGGAATCGCACTTGTCGGCTTCGGATTCGCGCCTGTTTTCCCATGCCTTATGGACGAAACAAAAAAAAGATTCGACCCGAAGCTTCTTTCCAAACTCGTCGGGCTGCAAATCGCCGCCGCGGGCGCGGGCGTCGCACTCTCCGCATTCTCAATGGGGCGGATTCTTACCTTAATCTCGCTTGAAGCTCTGTTCCCGACGGTTATAATCTGCGCCGCCGTTGCGTTCGCGTTAAACGAATTTATTGAAATTAATCTTAGGTATCATTTGCGCAACATCGCGGAAGGCGATAAATAAAAATAAGGACGAAAACAAAAACAGTATAAATATAATTCTTTATGGCGAAAATTCCCATATAAAGATTTACGGGAAAGGACGCAGACCAATGACCCATTCGGAACGTGTAATTCTTATAAAAGGAGATTCTACGAAATGGTACAATCAGGCAATCTTTATTGTAAACAAAGACACTCCTGCAACCAAAATGCCTGTGGACTTTGTTGCGGAGGCGGAGAGAATTATTTACAATCACGTTACGGGAAAGAAAGGGGTTGCCGCGCCCGGCGTTTACACTTCGGCTTCAGCCCCGAAGTTCGTGCCGCCCGCGAACTACAACACGCCCGCTTCGCGTTCCGCCACGAAGAACAGCAAGCTTGATTTCACACTAAACCTGATGATGATTCTCGCGTGCATCGCAATCGCTGCCGTTTTCACATACGGAATAATGTCATAATTCCACCCGCCCGTCATAAACTAAAGCAGGGGTCTTCATGTTTGGTACAACTCTAATCGCAATCGGTACTCTCGGAATTTTCGCGTGGGTCGTCGCCGCTTTCACAGACGACCCGCCCGAATCCTTCGACGCAAAAGTCGCGCGCGTTCGCCTCGACACAAAAAAATATGACGGCAAAGAAAAATATACATACATAATTACATTCTTCATCCCATCGCTGAACAAAAACCTAAGCTTTAAGGTATCGCAGTCTCATTTCGACGAAATGGTTCCAAACGATTGCGGCATTCTAACGTGTAATATAAAACGGCGAAAAATAATTTCATGGGAATATAGGCAACCCAAACCTTAATTAAAAGCAACTCCCCCCGACAAATTCGCGTAAAATCGAATTCGGCGGAATTGTTTCGCTCGGCACGCCTAGGAATGATGAGAGGAATTTAATTAAGCGGCGGGCTTCGGTGTATTGGGGGTCGTCGGGAGTTATGCCGAAGAGCAACGGTTCGGCGTATTGTTTTAGGACAGACATTTCGTAGACCAGCGCGGAGTTAAAGAAGGCGTCGGCGTGGTCTTGACATGGCAGGATGTATTTTATTTCGCCGTGAAGAACGCGCGGCCACATATCAATTGTGGTTGCGGCGGGGGCTCCGCGGAAAAGGAAATCGCGAACCATTCTGCGAACGAAGCGGGCGTCTGTTGTGGGGATGCGGTTGTGGTCGTCGATATTGATTTGCGTGAGAGCGGAGATGAAAATTTTAAATTTATCGGTGCGCGGAACATCGCCGCTGATTTTTTCGTTTAGCCCGTGGATTCCCTCGAGTATGAGGACATTGTTTTTTACGAGTTTGAGGAAATTGCCCTTATATTCGCGGCGGCCTGTGTAGAAATTGAAATGCGGAATTTCTACACATTCGCCGTTTATAAGGTTTTTCAAGTCTTCTGTGATTTGCGCGGTGTCGATTGCGTCAATTGTTTCGAAATCGTAATTGCCAAACTCATCTTTCGGGCAGTCTTCTCGGTTGAAGTAGTAGTTGTCGAGCGAAATTACATGCGGAATCGCGCCGTTCACGCGCAACTGAACCGCAAGCCGCGACGCGAACGTTGTTTTGCCGGAAGAAGACGGCCCCGCGATTAGCACAATTGGGCGGGCTTCCTGCATAATCTGGTCGGCGAGCGCAACGATTTTTTTCTCATGCAACGCTTCCGCAACGCGAATTATTTCGCCGTTACCCTGACAGCACAGTTTATCGTTTAACGCGCCTACCGTGTCGGCTTTCATTATGCGCATCCAAGTATTGCTTTCTGCAAAAACTTCCGAAAGACGATTCTCGGGCGCGAGCTCGACGAATTCGTAATTCTGTGCCGCGTCAAGGAATTGCAGCATAAATCCGCGTTTGCGTTTCACGAGTTTGAATTGGCATAAGCAACCCGTTCGCGGCGGCATTTCGCCGTAAAAATAATTATAGAACCAGTCGAGCTTGTAGAAACTGAATGTTTTATTATGACGATATTTTAACAGCGATATTTTATCGTAAAGCCCTGTTTCCTCGCACATGCGATTTGCGTGTTCCTTGGGCATCGTATGCTTTTCAATCGCTAAATCCTTTTCGCATGTTTCACGCATTATATTTTCAATTTCCGCTAACTGCTCCGCGGAAATTCCATCTTCAAGCTCAGGCAGTTCGCAATAATAATTTTTATTAATCGAATGCGATATCACAACTCGCGCCTTTTTTCCAAAGACCGTTTTCGCCGCGTAAATCATCAGAAACGACACGCCGCGCTGATATACACGATATCCCTGCGGGTCGGTTATATCCAAAAATTCGACTCGCGTATTGTCAAAATGTACCTGCCTCGATAAATCATATAACTCGCCGCCAACCTTTGCCAAAAGCACCGGACGCGAACGCCCTGCGGCATATTTTTCGCTCAATTCCAACAGTGTAACTCCGCTTAACGCTTCAACTTCGCCCACACCCACAATATTTATTTTTATTTTTTCCATATTAATGCCTCCTTTTCGTTCATTATAACCCGAATATTTTAATATACATATATCCGGGGTGAAAATCGTGAAAAATCCTATTGTTTATGTGTTTTTGGATGAAGTGCGCACCAATGTTTTGCGTTTTGCGGAACGGATGCATCCGCCGAACACGGTTTTTGAATCGAGTTTGGACGAATTACGTGAAACGAAAACGAAAATCCAAGCGAACGAAGGAAAACTTTCGCTCGGCAGAGTGAACATTTACGCCGTCGCGAATTCCGCCGCATCGGAATCCGCCGAATCTTACGCCGAAAAAATCCGCGCAATCTTCCGCGAAGATTTTGCAATTGTGGATATGACGCTTGTTGTTATTTTAAATGAAGGCGTTAAAAATTTTCTTTCCGAACGCGAAACTTTTTTCAACCGAATTTTCATTTTAAGCACAAAAAACGAATACGGCGAAATTCTGCCCGAATGCCAAAAAAATATTTCCGAAATCATAGCGGGATTACCGCTTTTACACACCGTGCAATCAAATTTTTGCGATTTGCTTTCCGCCAAAATGAAAGAACGCACAGTCTTCGCTTCCGCGGGCTTTTGGCAAAAGCCGCAGTTTCCCGAAAACCGCGAATTGCATAAACTCGCCGATTTTCTGGAAGCAAAACTCAAAATCCAAGCGAACGAACCCCGCATTGGCATTGCGGAACCGAATCAAATTCAGCACCGCAATTCCCCCGAAATCGCCGAAAACATAGCAAGCGTAGCGGCAAAACCGCTGCGAGCGTGGAACTTATGGGGACGCAGCATAAAAGAAGCGGAAA
>JAIRVD010000290.1 GCA_031254075.1 Clostridiales bacterium | reverse complement strand
AGAATTAGCTATGGAGACGGAGAACCGACTTTTACTATAGGCTGTTGTTCCTGTTGAGCACACAAACGGAGTTGTGTTTTACTACCATCTTGTTTTTTATCCAAAAGAGAGGCGACTTTCTCGTCTGAAATTTTATCTTTTGAAAACAAATAAATTGTTGCAACCACATTTGAATCCATATCAAGTCCAAGCACTATCGCATAAATATTCCTGCCCGGAACAGGACTCTTAATCATTATTCGATAAGGGTCTCTAAATCTGACACCATCCATTTTACCATCTAAATTAGAATACTCATCAACTTTCAAGTATCCTTCATAAGCATGACTTGAATCGTCTTCATCTACTGCTGTTACCCTAAACCCACTTGATGATGGTTCAATGTTCCATTTTTCTCTTCTCAGTTTTTCTATATTATCATCGTACGTGCGATGATAAACATACCAAACGTTTACAATAAGATGCCTTGTTCTTGGCGAAAAGTGATAGGAGATAAAAGTAATTATTTTTTTCATATGGCTAATTGCATAGGTCAATAGTGCACTAATGGTTGCAGATATCACTGCCGTAACAAATAGTTCATTCATCATAATCCCACCAATCATTTGTGTTTCCATATGATTAATTTCATTCTATCATACCTTTCGACATAATAAAACAAATTATGAATTTTTTTGCACACTTCAATCTGAAAAATGAAATTGATGAATGTTTTCAAATATGCCAAAAAACAAAAACGCAACAAGTCATAAACCCCCATTCCTGTCCATATATATAAATAAACAAGAACGGGGGTAATTTTATGGCGGCACCAATGCGTATGCCGGGCGAGGAGAAGAAGCGTTCGCCGTCGCGGCACAGTATAACGATTGACAAGCGTGAGAGTGTGAATGTATTGGGAGTGACGGATGTTATATCGTTTGACGAGGAGTCGGTGATTGGCGAAACGGAGCTTGGCGTGATAATAATTCGCGGTGTAAACTTGCATGTAAACAGAATCAGTTTGGACAGCGGCGAGCTTTCGGTATCGGGGGAAATTGACGGAATTGCTTATGAGAATCCGGGCAAAGCGGGTAAGAGCAAATCGTTAATGGGGCGGCTGTTTCGGTGAGCTTTAATTTGGGCGGTCAGGCAACGCTGTTTCTTTCGACGGTTCTTGTGGGTGCGGGAATCGGACTTTTTTACGATGTTTTCAGAATCTTCCGCAGAACAACGCGCTTTGCAAAAGGCGTGTTCGTTGTTCAGTTGGAAGATTTATTTTTTTGGGTTACGGTTACGGGCGGAATGTTTTATTTTATGCTGAATCAAAACTACGGCGAAATTCGAATGTTTTCGGTGCTTGGCGCGGGCATCGGAATCGCGCTGTATTTCGCGACGCTTTCGCGGCTTGTAATGTTTGTTTTTGTTGCCGTAATAAATTATTTAAAAAAAGTTTTCGCGGCGGCAATCCGCATCATCACATTGCCGCTCAGAATTATCGCGGACTTTCTTGCACCATATTTGAAAGCTATTTACAAGAAACTTCGTTCGGGGTTGTTGCGCCTTCTGCGATATGGCAAAATAAGGATAAGAAAAACTTTGCGTAATTGGTTTATTCTGCGCAAAAAGGTGTGATACTAACATGGACGAAAAACCGCAGGTGCAAAAAAAACACGGCAACCCAATCATTAACGCGCTATACATTTCATTTTGGGCGGCAATTTTAATAATGTTTATATCTCTTTTTTTCAACCAAATGGAAAGCTACAACGAGCGTCAAACCGAACTCGCACGCATGAACACAAACCTCGCACGCGAAAGAGCCGAAAATGAACGGCTTTTATTTGAATTATCGCTGTTCAACAGCGACGCCCACATCGAACAGCTCGCACGCGAACGGCTGGGAATGGTTCGCCCGAATGAAATTGTTTTTAGAAACATAGCGGAGTAGGAGATGAAAAAATGCTTTCGGATTTAATAAGCGAGAATAAAAAACATTTCAAAGACCACACAGAATTACGCGCACAGGAAAACACAACTAAGCGCGTAACCTTGCTTGCGGGAAACATGGTCAGTAATGCGCAGAGCAAGAAGGGGGGTGTATCGGCGCGGGTATATCGCGGCGGAATTTACGGCTTTGCAAGCGGAGCGGAATACACCCGCGAGAGCGTGAAGAACGTTCTTGCGGCGGCAACGGAAAACGCGATTTTCATGGATTCAAATATTAAAAAAGGCGAACCGCCGCTGCCGAGAATCGAAAACGCGCCTGCGAAAATTGAGTTGCAAAAACCGATTTTCGAAGATATTCCGCAGAGTGTGTTAATTGATTACGCTCATGCGCTGGACAGGCTTATCGAAAAAAAATATAAAAATCTTTCGTCGCGAACAATTGTAGCCGACGCGCTTTATAAGGAAAAACTTTTGACGGTTTCGGACGGAACGGATTCGCATATGTTTCAGCCGCGAGCGATGGTTTACGCTTGGTTAACGGCGGAGACATCCGACGGTGTTCCGGTGGATTTGTTTGAATCGTTTTCACATGTCGGGCGTTTCGATGAATTTTTTAAGAAACCCGAAGCATTGGAAGAACAACTGGACAAGCTCTATGCTGCGCTGATGGACAAGCGCGAGGGCGTTTATGCAAACGCCGGCTTGCGCAAATGCGTTCTTCATCCCGATTTGGCGGGAATGCTTTCGCACGAAGCGGTCGGGCATACGGTTGAGGCAGACTTGGTGCTTGGCGGTTCGGTTGCCGCGTATAATTTGGGCAAGCAAGTTGCAAGCGAACTCGTTTCGATGACGGACTTTGCGCATACGGCACTCGGCAAAACATGTCCGCTGCCCGTCTATGTTGATGACGAAGGCGTTCCCGCTGAAGACGCGAAACTAATCGAAAACGGAATTCTTGTCGGCTATATGCATAATCGCGAATCGGCACGGCATTTCGGTGTAAAACCGCAGGGCAACGCACGCGCGTTTGAATTTTCCGACGAGCCGTTGATTCGTATGCGTAACACGGCGATTCTTCCCGGAAAAGACAAACTCGAAGACCTAATCGCAAGCGTTGACGACGGTTATTATTTAGTAAAAACAGGCAACGGGCAAGCCGACAGCACAGGCGAATTTATGTTTTCAGTTGACCTCGGCTATGAAATTAAAAACGGCAAACTCGGCAAAGCAATCCGTGAAACAACTATCAGCGGCGTCGCATTTGAAATGCTGAAAACCGTCGATATGGTTTCCGACGACATGGCATGGGAAATCAGCGGATTTTGCGGCAAAAAACAGTCGATGACAACAAGCATGGGCGGTCCCGCGCTACGCTGCGACATGAATATCGGAGGACGATAAAATGAAGGATATTGCAAGCTACACATTGGAAGCGTTAAAACGCGCGGGTGCGGACAAGGCGTCCTGCCGCGTGGCAAGCGGACGCAAAGATGAATTCAACATTGAGGCGAATCAATTTACGCTGATGCGAACGGTTTTTTTCGACGACATTCATATGAAAGCGTTGGTTGGCGGACGCAAGGGCGTAATAATTATAAATAAATCCGACCGCGCAAGCATCGACGAAGCCGTCAAGAACTGCGTAGCAATAGCGCGTTCGGCAGAACCCGACGAATGCGAAGATATTGCTCCGTTAATCGAGAATAAGGATTTCGACAACAGAAGCGGCGACGGCAAGGCAGATATGGACGGACTTTTCCGCCGCACAAAAGAATATTTGGAAAATGTAAAAGAATTCTTTCCGAAAATAATAATCGAAAGTTTTTCTTCGCATTGCAATATCGGCGAAGCGGCATATGTAAACAGCAACGGTGTTTGCTTTTCGCAAAAAAACGAATCCTACAGCTTTAGCAGCATGTTCGTCGGCAAAGACGGCGAAAAATCTTCGTCGTTTAATTTCGGCGGGGCGAATCTCGCGAACATGAACACGCCGTTTCTCGATTCCGGAATGCATCGCCGACTGCTCGAAGAATCCGAAAAATCAATTAACACTAAAATGCTTGATAAAAAATTCACAGGAAAAATAATCGTTACACCCGCCTGCGACGACATGATTTGGGGAACGATTCTGCAAAATTTCCTCGGCGACCGCCCGATGATTGAAGGAACAAGCCGCTGGAAAGACGCGCTCGGCACTTCCGTTTCCGACAGGAAACTGACGCTTCGCGCGGTTCCGCTGCATGAAAATATCGTCGGCGGACAACGCTTCACCATTGACGGCTTCGCAACGCAAAACGTCGATTTTATTTCCGAAGGAATTTTGAAATCCTTCGCGCTTTCGCTTTACGGCGCAAATAAAACCGACAAACCGCGCGCCGATACTTCTCCCTACAATCTCGAAGTCTCCGCGGGTGAAACGTCGCTTGACGAAATGATAAAAGGCATCGACCGCGGAATTCTCTTAAACCGTTTCAGCGGAGGTTCGCCCGGCGCAAGCGGTGATATTTCCGGCGTAGCAAAAAACAGCTTCCTTATCGAAAACGGCAAAATTACCGACGCTCTCCAAGAAACGATGATTTCATTCAACATCCTCGACGCGATAAAAAATATTTCCGCAATTTCAAAAGAACGTGTCAACAGCGGCGCAAGCATTCTGCCATGGTGCTGTTTTGACGGAATTACGGTTTCGGGAAAATGAAAACAGAATTAAAGCAGTTAATCTGTGAAACAGGAAAGCGGCTTTACAATAACGGTTTTTGCGCCGCAAATGACGGAAATATTTCCGTGCGATTAACAAGCGGCGAAATTCTTTGTACGCCGGCGAATGTAAGCAAGGGATTTATGACGCCCGAAATGATTTGCACCGTTGATGCAGACGGCAAAATTTTGTCGAACAACGATTATAAGCCGTCTTCCGAAATAAAAATGCATTTACGCGTTTACAAAGAACGCGCAGATATTAACGCCGTTGTTCATGCGCATCCGCCGTATGCAACGGCGCACGCCGTTATCGGCAAACCGCTTAACGAGCCGATTATGGCGGAAGCAATCGTCGCGCTCGGCGAAGTTCCGATAACCGATTACGGTACGCCTTCCACGGAAGAAATTCCCGAAGCGGTCGCGAAGCTCGTTGCAAATTACGACAATATGCTTTTGGCAAATCACGGCGCGCTTGCGTATGCTTTCGACTTAACACAGGCTTTTTTTCAAATGGAATCCATCGAATTTTACGCAAAACTGCTGTATCTTTCAAAAACTCTCGGCACACCGCGCCTTTTAACAAGCGAGCAAATAAAAAAAATAAAGGAGGTCACCGCATGTCGCGTTTCGATACATACTTCCTGATGAAAACCGAAGACATCGCCGCATATGTAAAAGAAAAATCCGATATGTTTTCGTCGGACGCCGTTCTTGACGTAAAAGAAATCGGCGACGGAAACTTGAATTATGTTTTTCTTGTAAAAGACGATGCGGGAAAATCGTTAATCGTAAAACAGGCGGGAGAAACGCTGCGGATTTCCGATAAAATGCGAATTTCCACCGAACGCAACCGCATCGAATCGGAAATATTACAATTGCAAAATAAATATGCGCCCGGGCTTGTGCCAAAAATTTTTTCGTATGATACGGTGATGTGCGCGTGCTTGATGGAAGATTTATCCGACCACAGGCTTATGAGATACGCGCTGATGGATTTTGAAATTTTCCCTAAATTCGCGGATGATATCACGACTTACATGGTTAACACTACACTAAGCACAACGGATATCGTAATGTGCGCGAAAGAAAAAAAAGCTCTGGTGAAAAATTACATCAATCCGGAGCTGTGCGAAATTACCGAGGATTTGGTTTTTACCGAGCCGTATAACGATTTAAATAAACGCAACATCGTTTTCGAGCAGAATAAAAAATTCATTGAAGACGAATTATACAACGACAAGGCATTACATCTTGAAATCGCAAAAATAAAACTGGCGTTTATGACAAATGCGCAGGCGTTAATTCACGGCGATTTACACACGGGTTCGATTTTCGTAAAACAGGACTCAACAAAAATTTTCGACCCTGAGTTCGCGTTCTACGGACCAATCGGCTACGATGTCGGAAACATCATCGCAAATTTAATTTTCGCGTGGAATCGCGGCAACGCATTCGGCAAAAAAGAATTCTGCGATTTGATTATAAAAACAATAATCGAAATAATTGATTTGTTTATCGAAAAATTTATCAAATATTTTAAAAACAACGCCTCCGATTACATGTTAAAAACCGAAGACTTTATGCGGCATTATCTTGACACAATACTTGAAGACACCGCCGCTTACGCCGGAACGGAATTGATTCGGCGCACTGTAGGCATGGCGCAGGTGAAGGACATTACAACCATCGAAAACGCCGAAAAACGCGCCGAAGCGGAACGCATAAATATTCTTTGCGCAAAAAAAATGATAATGAACCGCAAAAATTTCAAAACCGGCAAAGATTTTGCGGAGGCAATATATGTGTGAAAATATTTTGGAATACGAAACGGTTTCGCTTGATGACGAAAACAACGCGCTTGTGATAATCGACCAAACGCTGCTGCCGAACAAAATAGAAATACTTTCGCTTACCGAGCAAAAAGATATGTGGAACGCAATATATCTGCTTCAAGTGCGCGGCGCGCCCGCAATCGGTGTTGCCGCCGCGATTGCCGTATATCTTGCCGCAAAACAAATTAAAGCAAGCACATACGGCGAATTTTACAAACAATTCACCGAAGCGAAAATCTATTTGTCAAAGGCTCGCCCAACGGCAGTAAATCTGTTTTGGGCTTTAGACCGAATGGAAAAAGTTATAACGGAAAATTCCGAAAAATCCGTTGACGAAATAAAAATTCTGCTAAAAAACGAAGCGAAAAAAATTAAGAACGAAGATATCGACATTTGCAAAAAAATCGGCGAACACGGACTTACATTAATAAAAGACGGCGACGGAATTTTAACACATTGCAACGCGGGGCAACTCGCAACCGCAAAATACGGCACGGCGTTATCGCCGATTCATCTCGGGCGCGAACGCGGCTGTCGCTTCAAAGTTTTCGCGTGCGAAACACGTCCGCTGTTGCAAGGCGCACGCCTTACCGCCTTCGAACTGTATTCTAACGGCATCGACGTAACTCTAATCTGCGACAACATGGCTTCGCATGTAATGAAAAGCGGCAGAATTCAAGCAATCTTCGTCGGCTGCGACAGAGTTGCCGCAAACGGCGATGTCTGCAATAAAATAGGAACCTCGGGCGTGGCGATTTTGGCAAAACATTATGATATTCCGTTCTATGTATGCGCCCCAACTTCAACAATCGACCTTAACACGCCCACTGGCGACGAAATCCATATCGAAGAACGCCCTTCCGCCGAAATCACCGAAATGTGGTTCAAACAACCCATCACCCCAAAAGACGTAAAAACCTACAACCCCGCCTTCGATATCACCGACAACAAACTAATCACCGCAATAATCACCGAACACGGAATAATTCGCGCACCGTTTTTTGAAAATTTACGGGAAAGCAGGAAAAAAATATGATATGTACATCCTTTCTTTCAGCGGATAAAAATTTCATCCACGCCGTCCACAGATTCACTAACTGAAAAAGCCCTAAGATACATAATCGGCTTCGATTCAGACAATAAAAACCGGCGTTGCGTATGCTTTCGGAAGCGGTAGTTCCACCGTTTCAGGTTGCGGACAAGGGCGTTGCGATTGACACGCGATAAAAAAATTCTATTTTTCTAAAATTCTATTTGCATTGTTTTGGAACTTGATGTATTATTCAAAAAATCGGGTGATAATGATTATAAAAAATCGAAATGTACGAATACGGAGCAAAAATATCAACTGAAACTTTTGCCACTGTAAATATTGCTATATTATTTACTATTGGCTATGTCCATTAAGCACGAACAGACAAAAGTGTCATTTTTTACCACATTTGAATAATATGGTAATGTAGCAACATACGACGGGGTCGTGGACATGTATA
>JAIRVD010000325.1 GCA_031254075.1 Clostridiales bacterium | reverse complement strand
AAACGCGCTCCGACTGCGATAAGGAAATCGCATTCGGTCGCAAGCTGATTCGCTACGGCAGTGCCGTGCATTCCAATCATTCCGACGAACGCGTCCTCGGACGCGGGAAAACCGCCGATGCCCATCGCGCTTACGCAAACGGGCGCACCCAAGAGTTTTGCGAATTCGATTAATTCCCCGGAAGCGTCGGACGCGATAATTCCGCCGCCCGCGTAAATCAACGGCTTTTTCGCTTCGTGAATAAGCGCGGCTGCGTCGTTTAATTGCTGCGGAGTAATGCGTGTGCTTTCGCGTTGCGGCGCAATCGGTGTTTTAAAAGAATAATTGCATTCCGCCGTCGCAACGTCCTTTGGAATATCCACAAGCACCGGACCGGGTCGTCCGCTTCGCGCAATATGAAACGCTTGCCGAATCGTTTCCGCCAAATCATTTACATTTTTCACAATATAATTATGCTTTGTAATCGGCATCGTAATTCCCGTCGTATCGACTTCTTGGAAACTGTCTTTTCCGAGCATCGGAACGGAAACATTTCCCGTAATCGCCACAATCGGCGAAGAATCCATATACGCCGTCGCAATTCCCGTAACGAGATTTGTTGCGCCGGGTCCGCTCGTTGCAAGACATACGCCGACCTTCCCCGTCGAACGCGCATAACCGTCCGCCGCGTGTGCCGCGCCTTGCTCATGGCTCGTCAAATAATGATGAATCTTTTCCCTGTACTTATACAGCGCGTCGTAAATCGGCAAAACCGAACCGCCCGGATATCCGAAAATCGTATCAACGTTTTGTTCCAACAGGCATTCCAATAAAATTTCCGCTCCTGTAAGTTGCAACTATAACACCCCTTATTCTAAAACCGCGCCTTTGTCTGCGCCGGATACTGATTTTGCGTAACGCGCCAAATATCCTTTTAATTCTTTTTTAGGCGGCGTCCATTTTGCGCGGCGTTCGGCGATGACGGAATCGGCGACATCGAGATGAACGATTCCTGCGGGAATGTCGATGTCGATTTTATCGCCTTCTTCGACCAGGGCGATAAGTCCGCCGACGGCAGCTTCAGGCGAAACATGACCGATACACGCGCCGCGAGATGCGCCGGAAAATCTTCCGTCCGTAATCAGCGAAACATTGCTGAGTCCCATGCCCATAAGCGCGGAGGTCGGGTTTAACATTTCACGCATTCCCGGACCGCCTTTGGGTCCTTCGTTTCGAATTATTATTACATCGCCCGCTTTTATTTTATTTGCGTAAATGGCTTCCGAGCATTCTTCTTCGCTTTCGAAAACGCGGGCTTTTCCGCTTGTTTTCATCATTTCGTCCGAAACGGCGGAACGTTTTACCACGCTTCCTTTTTCGGCAAGATTACCCGTCAGAACCGCGATTCCGCCGACAGCGGAGTAGGGGTTTGACGCGGGACGAATTATATCGGGATTTTTATTTACCGCGTTTGCGACGGTATCGCGCATTGTGCCGTTTACGGTTTTTTCGTCAAGATGAAGAATTCCGAGCGTGCTTATTTCTTTTAACACAGCAGGAACGCCGCCCGCATAGAATAAATCTTCTATTTTATGCGGTCCCGCAGGGTCCAGGCGGCAAAGATTAGGCGTTTTCGCGCTGATTTCGTTTGCGAGGGTCAGCGGAAGTTCGACGCCGGCTTCGTGTGCGATTGCGGGAAGATGCAACATACTGTTTGTGCTGCAACCAAGTGCCATATCCAATGTAAGAGCGTTAACGAACGCGTTTTTCGTCATTATATCGCGCGGTTTTATTCCTTCATTTAAAAGGCGCATTATTTGAGTTCCGGTTTGCTTCGCGAGGCGAATGCGTTCGGAGAAAACGGCAGGGGTTGTCCCGTTGCCGGGCAGGGCGATTCCGAGTGCTTCGGTGATGCAGTTCATGCTGTTTGCCGTGAACATTCCCGAACATGAACCGCATGTCGGGCAGGAATGGTCTTCGTATGCTTTAAAAGTTTTCTCATCTATTTTTTTCGCGGCTAACGCCCCGACCGCCTCGAATGTTTGCGAAAGACTTAACATGCGGTTTTCGACCCGTCCAGCAAGCATCGGTCCGCCGCTGATTACAATTGCGGGAATATTCAGCCGCGCCGCCGCCATTAACATACCCGGTACGATTTTATCGCAGTTAGGAATAAGCACCACCGCGTCAAACGCGTGCGCGAGAACCATTGATTCCACCGAATCGGCAATCAATTCGCGGCTCGGCAGGGAATAGTGCATTCCGACATGTCCCATCGCAATTCCATCACACACGCCAATCGCAGGAAACTCAATCGGTGTTCCGCCCGCCGCAAGTACGCCCTTTTTCACCGCTTCCGCAATATCATCCAAATGAATATGCCCCGGCACAATCTCACTGTGCGCATTCGCAATTCCTATCAGCGGTCTCGCTAACTCCTCGTCCGTGTAGCCCATCGACTTAAACAACGAACGCGCCGGCATAGAATTCTTCGTTACACTGTCACTGCGCATGGTTGATTCCGCCTCCTTTTATATGTAATACGATTTTGGAGTATAACATAAAAAAACTTCCTGCGGAAGTTTTTGCAATTGAAAAATTTTTATGTTATATTTTTCGCAGAAAGATGTATTGAGATGTATAATATGATGAATCCATAAAAATATTGGGGTTGAAAAAAATGATTATACATACGATAGCAGACGGCGACCCTCTTTGGCTTGTAGTCGCTGATTTTGCCGGAACTTGTTCATGGGACGCCTGCGTAAGAATGTCAACATTTATGAAGGAAAGGAAAATTAATGATTGGGAAAGGATTTTTGTTGCGGAAGAACATAATGTTTTTATGGGTTTTTGTGCGTTGATAAAGGCACAAGGCTTTCCCGGATTGGAATACAATCCGCTTATAAAATGGCTTTTTGTGAAAGAAGATTACCGGGGACAGCGTTTGAGCCAAAAATTAATTGAAGCTTCTGAGGAATACGCAAAAGAGCTTGGATATGAAAAAATATTTCTAACGACATGGCATGAAGGATTATATGAAAAATATGGGTTTGGAAAAATATGCGACAAAGAAGCCCGGGACGGGTATAAAGAAGGTGTTTATGAAAAAAAGATAATGAAAAATTCAGAGTGGTCATTTCATCAACGGAGAGGATAAATGTCAGGAAAACAGCGGCGCGGGATAGTTTTGTTTATCGCATGATTCCCGGGTATAATTCACAAATTCGCGGTATATTCGTTAGGAATTTTTGCGATAATCTTTACGCATAATAAAAAAACTGCAACAGAAACAAGTAAAATAATTGCAATTACAGGAAAAGTTATAACCATATCACGCAATTTACCAGTTAAAGGCATTACCCCGCAAATAGTTATAGCCATAGATAAAATTGTAATCATTTCAGATTTTTTAATTGCCCAATGTAAAAGTGCGATAAACACAGAAAGTGTGAATCCGATAACAGGGGATAAAATAAACACGCTAAGTGCTTCACGCATAGAAAAATACATATTAACTCCAAAAGCAACCCTGATTGAGATAATAAAAATTGCGCAACATGCTAAATATATTGCCCCAGAAAAGCAACTTGCCATAAATACTTTCGCTTTCCATAGGGTTTGCGGTTTGATTTGCATTGCCATTAAAACTGCAATTGTTTTTTCGTTTCTCTCAATAAACATTCTTGAAAAGAACATTACGCCTATAAACGGAATTAGCATAGGTGCAATAAAAAACATTTGGTTAACTGCATAAAAATTTTTCAACGAATCTGCTGTGGCTGTAATATCCATTTCGGTTAAACTGTTAAAAATAGAATATGTAAACATAAAAGGCATGGACAGTACGCAAATTATAGGAAAAATCATTGGAAGCAACAATCTTTTGCCTTCAACAAATTCACGCCATGCTAAAGCAATAAAAATTTTGTTATTATTCATAGTCTTCACCTCTAATAAGGTTAAGATAAATATCTTCAAGCGACGCATAACGAACAGATAATTCGTCAAACGCTATGTTGTTTTTTACAAACAAGTCGTGAATCTCTTTGTTATATGCTTGCCGATGAGGAATAAAAATATTGTTGCCGTTAGATTGTATGCTGTTCCGGTTGGTTAAGTGTACAAGTATTTCCATGCTTTTAATCATATCCGACTCGTGCCGTATACAAACATCCGTGCCTAAAATGTTTCTTTTCAGTAAACCGTGAACGGTATCATCAGTTATAATTTTACCGCCGTTTAATATAATTACTCTGTCGCAAAAATTGTCAATCTCACTCATATTATGAGAAGAAAACATGATACACCTATTATTTTCCTTAACCCAGTTTTTTAAAAAATTTATCATATAATTGTGGCTCGAAACATCTAAGCCATCAAAAGGTTCATCAAGAATTAAAATTTGCGGATTCCATACCAGTACTCGTGCCAAGGCAACGCGCCTTTTCATTCCTTTTGAAAATTTCTTCCCTCTCTTATGTACGACATCTTCAAGGCCTACTATGCGCAGCATTTCTTCTATATTAACACTTTTGTTTCCGGATAGCTTTGCAAAAAACAGCAGGTTTTCATACGCGGTCAACAACGGGTAAAGCCCGTTTTCATCAAACACAACTCCGATTGTATGATTGTTAAGCTCAACCCTGCCGCCTGTTAGTGTGTTTAACCCGCATACGCATTTTATTGTTGTAGTTTTCCCTGCGCCGTTTGGTCCGAGATAAGCGACTATTTCGCCTTTTTTTACATTGAAACTGACATCATTCAATACAATATTTTCTTTGAACTTCTTTTTAAGTTTAATAACATCTAACATATGCAACATCCTTTAAAAACTCAGAGTGGCAATTTCATCAACGGTTACCCTCATACATATTAACCTCCGCATTCCCCGCGAGGATTGCGGCCTCTTTGAACGTGCCGTGAAGCAGATGTGTTGAAATGCTTTCAATTAATTCGTTTACTTCGCGTGTCCATGTTTTCTTTTTCAATTCGGCGAGGGCGGCTTTGGCGGTGCGTTTATCGAAGGAGGTGCAAGCGGTATGGATTGCGGCGAGTTTTTCGCGCAGCAGGGTTTTGTCGTCATCGGCGATGATGTGAATGGTGGCTTCGTCCGGGAGTTTTACGTTTGCGACGACGGTTTTTAGTTTTTCGAGGAAGGAAGGGGTTTCGGCGGCGATAAGACCGTAGTCGCCTTCGCGTCCGGCTTTTTCGAGCATGTAGGCTGCGGAGGAGAGTTCGATTTCGCCGATGTTGGCGAGCGCGCTTTTGAGGCCGTGAACGGTGGTGGTGTAAAGACCCGTGCCGCCGTTTTCGACTTTTTGCTTGAGGATGGAGAAGGATTTTTCGGCATCGGCGACGAATGCTTTGAGTATTTCGGTATTATTTTCGTTTTGGGGCTGTTGCGGACCCATTTGGTATTTCACTGTGCGGGCTTTTTTGATGGTTTCCGGTGATTGAATATCACGAATCTTAGCGTTGAGAATTATATTAAGCTCGCGCAGGTCAATCGGTTTTGCAAGGAAGCCGTCAAAACCGTTTGACATAAATACTTCCGCTTGTCCGGTGAGTGCGTTGGCTGTAAGAGCGATGATGGGTTTTTTATAGCCCATATCATGAATAATTTTCACTGTTTCGATGCCGTCAAGATGGGGCATCATGTGGTCCATGAAGATGATGTCGTAAACGCCTCCGCCTTTGATTCTTTCAATTGCTTCGTAGCCGCTTGTGGCGGTTTCGAGTTTCAAGCCGTATGGAAGAAGAAGTCCCTTTGCTACAATTAAATTGGATTCGACATCGTCAACGACGAGAACGCTGCCGTATGGCATGTATTCGCGCATGATTTGCGTCTTTTGCGAAGACGCGATGTTTTTGAAGCGAAGCTGAGTCATTTTATCGGCTAAATCCGCGCCGCAAACACTGGTTCCGACACGTTTCTGCGGCAGGCGAACGGTGAATGTCGAACCTTTGTCGGGTTCGCTTTCGACCATGATTTGACCATCCATAAGGTCAACAAGCATTTTTGTGATGCTCATTCCTAGTCCTGCCCCGACGATGGTGCGATTTGTTTTTAAATTGAAGCGCGAATACTCGTCAAAAAGGCGTGTGATTTGTTCCGTAGTCAAGCCTTGTCCGGTGTCGCTGATGCTGAGAATTAATGTAACATCGTCACCTTCGCCGAATTCCGCGCTTATCGCAAATTTTACGCCGCCCTGCTCTGTGTATTTAAACGCGTTAGAAAGGAGATTATTCAAAATTTGTTTTATTCGAATTTCATCGCCGATGAAATCAAGCGGAGTATTTTCGTCGATGATTAAATCGAATTCAAGCGGTTTGCTTTCGTAGCGCAGACGGTTAAGCTGAATGGTATCGTTTACCAAGCTCGGAATATCGTATCTCACAGGAACGATTTCCAATTTTCCCGCCTCGATTTTCGACAGGTCCAGAATATCGTTGATTATATTCATCAGAAGATTTCCGGAATCGTAGATAATTCCGAACGCTTCTTCTGTTTCGGGCGAAAGCGCACGGCTCTGTATTTGAATTTCTGTCATGCCCAAGATGGCGTTCATAGGTGTGCGGATTTCGTGGCTCATGCTCGCGAGGAATGTCGTTTTCGAACGATTGCTGTATTCCGCCTGTTCCTTTGCGGCGATAAGCTGCTGCTCGACCATTTGTTTTTGGAACACGCTTGTCAGAATATTTGAAAACAGCACGGTCATATTAACATCATCCTGCGTCCATCTGTCCGTGTCCTTCCACGAAACGTCAAGCATTGCGAAAATTTGTTGTCCCATGAAAATCGGCGTGAAAATATAATTATTAAAATCAATTCTGTACGGACCGATTACCTTTTTAACATCGGGGTCGTTCGAGTCGAGGCACAGAATTTCTTTTTTTAATACACGCCCGATTAGTTCCGCCGCGACGGGAGATGCGCTGAATTTGAATTTCATTCCGACGCGCGAAGCGACACTGGTTTTCGGGTCTTGCCATTCGTAGCGTGTATCCCAAAATGTTCCGTTTTCTTCCAATGTATATATAAGAACC
>JAIRVD010000320.1 GCA_031254075.1 Clostridiales bacterium | reverse complement strand
TGCGATTACCCGTTTAATGCGATATAATCAGTTTGTCGGAGGGATAAAATGGACAAAAAAGAAATAGCAAAAAAAATATTTAACACTGCATATATAAACGGAGAATTCATTTTACGTTCGGGTAAAATTTCAAATGAATATTTTGATAAATATTTATTTGAAGCAGAACCTGAATTGCTTGTTGAAATCGCAAAAATAATGAATATAACCGCACTTGTGGAAAATACTACAAATGATGACGCGCTTAAAACAAAACACGGTTTAAGCATCTATATAGAAACCGCAAAGCATAAAATTCTTTTTGATGTCGGTCCGAACGATGCTTTTATTTATAACGCGAAGCAACTCGGGATAGATTTAGCGGAAATTGATATATTCGTATTGTCGCATGGTCACAGCGACCACGGCGGCGCGCTTTCGGATTTTTTGCGCGTAAACGACAAAGCGAAAATCTATATTCACAAAAAAGCGTTTGAGCCGTATTTTATTGAAATTCTTTTTGCGAAAAAATATATCGGGTTGGATAAAAAATTAGCCGCAAACGAACGAATAATTTTCACCGACGGCGTTTTGGAAATCGACGATGAATTATTGTTGTTTTCCGATGTTGAAGGCCAGTTCGATACAAAGAGCCATCGCGTTCTTTTACGAAAAACGCAAAACGGATTCGAGCGCGACGATTTTTTGCATGAACAAAACCTTATTGTAACTTCGGGCGGAAAATCGGCATTGTTTTCCGGCTGTTCGCACAGAGGCATTGCGAACATTCTGCGAGCGGCGACAAAACACCGCGCAATCAATGCCGTTTTCGGCGGATTTCATTTATACAATCCCGTAACCAAAGCTGCCGAATCGCCGCAATTAATCGAAGAACTGGCGACGGAATTATCCTCACACGAAACAATATTTTACACCTGCCACTGCACGGGTGAAAAAGCGTATCAATCATTGCGTGAGATAATGGGCGAAAAAGTACGCTACTTTTCCACCGGCACAACAGTCAAAGGAAGTGAGTTATGATAAAGCATATTTTTCTTGCGTTTGGAATTATTTTTGCTTTTTCTACTATTACTTTGAAGGCTAATACGAATGAAAATTTAATTTCCATGCCCGACACGCATGAGCTTGAAACTATTTTGCGTCAATACGGAAATAACATTTCTCTGCTTTATCAAAATCTCGAAACGGGGTTTGTTTTCACATACAATCCCGAGCAGATTCATTTCGCCGCGAGCGTTACGAAATGGAATCACGCGTTATATGTATACACTTTGGCGGAACGCGAATTAATTTCCATGGACGCGATTCATGTTTTTCGCGAAGAAGACCGGCGGGGCGGCACGGGGCGAATTCAAAACATGGAAGCCGGAACGCGGTTTACGACGCGCGAATTGCTTTCGTATTCGATGCTTTACAGCGACAATGTCGCCTATCGCATGTTAATCCGCGCAACGGCGAACGCGCAATTTTCATATGCCGACTATGTAAATGAAATCGGTGCAAACCCCGATTTTATCGGAAACATCGCAACGCAAAACACCACCGTTTCCGACACGGCAATCTGGCTTAACGCCGCAAACCGCTACATGTGGTCAGACGGCGCGTATTGCGAGTTTTTCCGAAACGACCTGCTTGCAACGCCCTCGTTTATTCAATCGGACTATCCCGTCGTAAATAAATACGGCTGGGCTAATCCGTCATTCAACGACGCGGCGATAATTTACGCTCCGTCGCCGTATATTTTGATAATTCTTTCAAACTACCAAGACGGCGCGGCGGGAATTTTTCGAAATATTTCAATGGAAGCTCAAAATTTTAACGATGCGTGGTTTAACCAATGACTTACGACTTTGACACGATAATTAACCGCTGCGGAACGGACAGCATGAAATTTGACGGCGCGGCAGTTTTCGGAAAGCCCGCCGACGTTTTGCCGCTGTGGGTTGCGGATATGGATTTTCCCGCGCCGCCGCAAGTGCTTGACGCATTGCACTCGCGCGTGACGCACGGAATTTTCGGCTACTGCGAACCTGACGCGGCTTATTTTGATGCGCTGAAAAACTGGTTCACCGGGCGTTTCGGCTACGAATTTTCACGCGACTGGGTAGTCATTGCACCCGGCGTTGTGTACGCGCTTTCGATTGCACTGCGCGCATTTTCCAAACGCAACGACGCAATCCTAATCCAAGAACCCGTCTACTACCCGTTCAAAGAAATAATTCTGCTTAACAACCGCCGCCTAATCGTCAACGAACTCCAATGCAACGAAAAATACTTCATCGACTTCGCCGACTTCGAACAAAAAATCATCACCAACAACGTAAAAATTTTCATACTGTGCAGTCCGCACAACCCCGTCAGCCGCTGCTGGACTGCCGATGAACTGCGCGAAATTTCCCGTATCTGTACAAAGCACAATGTCCTGATTCTCTCCGACGAAATTCACTGCGATTTTATTTTTGACGGAAACACTCACCGCGTTCTGCCCGCGCTTTGCCCGCACGAGAACATACTCCTGTTTACCGCGCCGAGCAAAACCTTCAACCTCGCGGGATTGCAGCTTTCCAACGTCTTCATCTCAAACTCAAAGCTACGCGAAACATTCAACCGCCACGCCGCAAAAAACGCACATGAAATTCCGTCTGCGCTAGGAGTAGTCGCCTGTCGCGCCGCCTACACTCATGGTTCGGAATGGCTCGCCGCGTTAAACGATTACCTTTGGTCAAACTATATGTACTTAGATGCCTTTCTGAAAACCAACATGCCCGTTATTCGTCTCGTTCCGCCGCAAGCCACCTACCTCGCATGGCTCGACTGCCGCGCACTCGGGCTTTCGTCCAAGCAACTCGACCGCAAACTCACGCTCGAAGCAAAGCTTTGGTTATCCCCCGGCTCAATCTACGGCGCAAGCGGCGACGGCTTTATGCGAATAAACATCGCCTGCCCGCGCACAACTTTAGAAACATGTATGGAGAGATGGAGGAAAATCATATTTGCCTAATTCGATAAACAACAAAAATCGCCGCGCCGGTGCGCGACGATTTTTTATTTTAAGGTTTGCGTACAACGCAACGGTCTTAATCTTTTTGCCCTTAATTACTTCTGAAAAACTCATCCAGCATCTCCTGCTGCGGGCCTCGGTGGAATTCGATTGCCTGCATTACGTCCATTTCCTGGTTCCAGAAGGCGGAAGCGAAGCCGCCGAGAACCCAGTAGTAGGTTCCCGCAACTCTGCCGATATCGGCGGCGGCGGTATTGCCCGCGTAGATTACGCGCTGCACATCGCCCTCGGTGCGGTAGTGTTCGCGCAGGTATTCGACGTCTCCCGATTCGAAAAGCAATTGGGGTTCATCGCCCGGCCATGACCAGAGTTCTTCCATTATGATGAGAACATCTTCGGCAGACCAGTCTGAGCCGGCAGCGAGAGCGTATCCTTGGCGGAAGCCCGTGAGCCAAGTGTTGCCCGATTCGTTGGAAGGACCCGTCGGGAACGGAACAAAAGCGAAGTTAAAAGCGGGCGGGCTGTTTTGGAAAGCCCAGAGGATTCCGGGGAATAACGCGGAATGCCCCTCTTGATAAGCGATGTAGAAGTTTCTGTCCCAGTTGCCTGTATCCATAACGCCGCCTGCTTCCGCAGCCCACAAGCGTTCGCTGAAAATCTGCTGAACGAATTCCAATGCCTCAACGGTGTTCTGATGACTGAAACCGTAGTTTCGGTCTGAATCAACCATAACGCCGTCATTCGCGCCGATGAGATGCTGAACGATATCACCGGGCTGACCTGCGATTCCGAATTGGTCGTTAACGCCGTCGTTGTCTGTGTCGCGTGTTGCGCGGCGCATGATATCGAGCATCGCGTCCCAAGTCCATTCGCCCGCTTCAAATAAATCAACGGGGTTCGGCAAGCCGTCTACATTGATGATGTCGAGATTCACGCCAAGCCCGTAAGATTGAGCGTTAACGCCGTTTTGGTCGATTACCCAAATATTGTCATTTTCATCCCTTGTTAATACCGACGTGTAAATTCTGTTGCCCAAAAGGTCGGACGCGGGTAAACTCACGTTGTTCCACGGCTGAATCAAGCTGTTCATCGCGGGAAACTGCATCCAGTCGTCAAGAACAACAACATCGGCAAACGGACTTCCGGTTAAAACACTCGTCGTAAGCTGCGGCAGAAAATCGTCGTAGCCGACATTTACATAATCAAATCGCACATTAAAAGCCTGTTCAACGCGGCGAGCATTTTCCCATCTCATCATCGCAAGCGAATAATTCGATGATGTTGCTCTGTCTGGTGGGTCGCCCCAAGCAATATCGGAGAGCGGTCTGTCCCACCACGCGCCGATTACCAATGTGCGTCCGCCGAAATCGCGCGCCTCGTGAATTCTTCCGCCGCCAAGCGCGACGGGAAGACCGTATTCGTTTAATTCCACTACTGCCGGACTGTCGTCCTCGGTAGCGGCAACAACGGGCGGTTCGGGTGTTGTTTCGGTGGTTGTGTTATCGCCGCGTCCGGTACACGCCGAAAGAATTAACACAAACACAAGCATTAATGCTGCAAATTTTTTCATTTAAAGTCCTCCTCTTAATTTTAATATTTTTAACCTACAATCCCGCTGCGTTCGAGTCCTTCGACGAAATAACGCTGCAGAAACAGGTAGATTGTCAGAATTGGAGTAACAACAAGCATTACGCCCGCGAAAACAACCATTTGAATTTCAAGCTGGCTTGTCGCGGTGACCGCGTCGCGATATGCCGGCCCCAAACCCGTCAGCGACGATGAAAGGAATTTCAAATCGGGCGTAAGAAGCGAGGTATAAAAAGTGTCATTGTAATGCCAAACAAACGAGAACAGCAAAACCGTAACAATCGCAGGAACGGAGTTGGGCATCATAACTTTAACATAAGTATACAACGGACCCGCACCGTCTATGAATGCGGCTTCTTCGATTTCTTTCGGCAAGCCTCGGAAGAACTGGCGGAAAATATAAATATAAAGCCCGCTGCGCAACCCGACACCCGTGGCGGTGAGCAGTGCAAGCGCCCACCAAGTATTCAGAATATTAATACCCGTTCCAAGGAAAAATCTGAAATCCATAAACAGCGGAACCATGTAACTGTGTACAGGCACAACAATCGTAAGAATCGCCAATGCGAAAAGAATGTTTGAGCCGGGAAACTTAAACCGCGCGAAGCCATAACCCACCATCGAACAAATCACTACGTTAAGTAGCGAAAACAGCAGTGCGAATGCGAGTGTTTCGATTAAAGCGCGCAAATAATTCATGTGCG
>JAIRVD010000298.1 GCA_031254075.1 Clostridiales bacterium | reverse complement strand
CACCGTATATACTATGTTAATTATCATTGAAGGTGTTATAATTAATTAAAAAAAATGAATTAACGGGGGTTTTTTGAATGAAAAGTATTTGCATTTTTATAATTATTTTTGCGACATATTTTATTTCTGAAAGTTTAAATCTAAATGCTTCCGAAGAAATAAATTCCGAAGATTTCACACCGGTTACGGGGTGGGAAATGATGGAGCGGTTTGGTATGGGAATAACCTTTGCGGATACAACGGAGGCGCGTGTGTGGCCGTGGGAAACGCGTAACGTTGAAAATCACGAAGACGCGTGGCGTCAGCCGCGACTTAGGCGTTGGCATTTTGAATCCGCGGCGGCGAGAGGTTTTGACAGTTATCGAATGTGCGTATCATGGACGCCGCGCATGGATGAAAACCATCAAATCGACCCTGCGTTTATGGACAGAATTCAGGAGATAACGGATTGGGCATTGGATGCGGGTTTCTATGTAATAATGAACACGCATCACGAAGAAGAATTGTATTGGCTTATCCGCGATAATGAATTCGAAGCCGCCGAAGCGCATTTAAACGCAATTTGGACACAGGTAAGCGAACGCTTCGCGAATTATTCCGAACGCGTGATTTTTGAAATCTTAAACGAGCCGAATTTAAAAGAATTTTATCACGGTGACGGACCGTGGATTTCGCACACGCACAGAGGCGTTGACAGACAGCTTGCCGAAACCGTAAACCGCCTTAACGACTCCGCCTTGGAAGTAATTCGCAATTCAGGCGGAAACAATGACCGCCGCGTTGTCGTTTTAGGAATACCGGGCGGCTCGCCCGAAGCGATTCCTACTCTGCGCATTCCCGACGACCCCTATGTAATGGTTGGCGTTTTTGGTTATTACGGAACAAATATCACCGACGAAACACTTCGATATATGCAAAATCTTATCAACGCGGGAGTCGGCGTTTTCAATAAGGAAGACAACACCGCGTTTGATATCGCGGCACATCCGACGTTTGACGCGCTTACGCATACACAAAGGCATTACGCGCGGCTTGCGGAAATGGGCGTTCCGTCGTTTTGGTTCGCGGGCTGTCTTTCGCTTTACGATTTTCCCGAGGAACGTTTCTTTAACCGCGTTACGGGCGAATGGAATGAAAGCACGATTATGTAAGCATTCTTTGAAGCCTACGGAAGAACGCCCAACCCCGCGTCCGGTTTTACGCGTGAAGTCACGCAAATTTATTCTCTTGCAGAAGATGCATATGTACAGCGTCTTTCAATCGGAATGCGAGGCGACGCGGTTTTCAGGACATCCGCGTTAGACGGCGGTTTAGGCGGAACTTTTTCAATTGTAGCAGGCGCGAACGGCGGAAATGGAATTCAAATTTCAAATAGAATGCATAATTGGAACAGCATTAATATTTTACACGCGCCACTGAACATTGATATAAATACCAATGATTATACTTTTACCGTACGCGGACGCGTGGTAAACGCCGCGCGTGACGCGGAAACACGAATGGTGCTTTGCGCGCCCGACGAACCGTGGGAATGGCTTGCCAATTCCGTAATAATCGGAAACGACGCGTTCACGCTCACCGGCATGTTGGGCGAAACACACAGCTTTTTAGGTTTACAACAGTTTACATCAGGCGTGCGGATTCAAACTGGCGGCGAAAATCAATCCGACTTTATCATCGACGACATTATAATAAAACGCCTCGACGGCGAAGCCGAACCGGAAGAACCCCGATTCGGCTTCGCAATATTTCGGATGCTGTGGGCACTGACGAATATTAATTAAGAATTGAAAATAGTTTTATTTTCAAGCGTGTATTCCGCGGCAGAATACACGCTTATTATTGTTGTAATTATAATCAGCCCAAGCGCGATATATTCGTGGAAAAAAAACGTAAACGGATATGGAAGCAGAAAATAAATAATCAGCACGATTTGCGAAATGGTTTTAAGTTTCGCGCTGAAGCTTGCGGCGACGACGATTTTTTGTTCAAGCGCGAGTTGGCGCAGACCCGAGATATAGAATTCGCGCGAAATCAAAACAATCACTGCCCAAGCGGGAAGGCTTCCCGTTGCGGTGAACGCAATCAGCGCGGAGCAAACGAGCAGTTTATCCGCAAGCGGGTCCATCAGTTTTCCGAAATTCGTAACCTGTCCGAGCTTACGCGCAAGATAGCCGTCGAGTGCGTCTGTCAAGGCGGCGATAACAAAAAAAACAAGCGCAATCCACGCATTTGCGATTTCGCCGAACGGCTGTGCCAAATAAATAAACAAAAATGCGGGAATCAGTATCACGCGCAGAAGCGTTATTCTATTGGGAAGATTCATGCGCAACACCTCGCAGGTCATACTCAAACGCGTCGATTATTTTCACCGGAACGATTTGCCCGGGTTTTGATTTTTTTTCGGATAAAAATGTAACAACGGCATCCACTTCATAAGCATCATACTGCGTGCGAGCGGTGCAGGTGCCTGTATTGTCTTGCGTGTCGATGATTACCGGAAGAATTTTTCCTATATACGAACGCTGTTTCGAAAAATGAATTTTCTGCTGAAGCTCCATAATTTTTTTCAGACGGGTTTGTTTTATTTCGGGTTTTACCTGGTTCGGCATCGAAGCGGCGGGCGTTCCTTCCTCTTGCGAATACGGAAACACGCCGAGTCTGTCGAATTTCGTTTCCCTTACGAAATCATATAAATCTTTAAAATTGTCGGCGGTTTCGCCC
>JAIRVD010000275.1 GCA_031254075.1 Clostridiales bacterium | reverse complement strand
CTCAAGCACTTCCGGCGAATAATAGCGATTGTCAAGTTCCGTTGTTACAATTTCCTTCTGCGCTTGCGGCAAATCGCCAACGGTTTTTAAAATTCCGATTTCCTTGTTCTCATTGCCGTCAAGATATGCAACGGAAATATAATTAAACGGTTGCGCCATCGGCATTATTCGCCGCAGAATAATATGCGCGTAGTCCTCACCCTTGTACTTTAAACCCGCGAACCCGCCCGTGCTGCTGTAAAATTCCGCTTCGTTTATATCTATAAAACCTAAATCAAATTCCATGAGTGAGCCTCCTCAATCCATCGTAATAACTTTCAAACCTTCCAGTTGAATCATAAATAATTTGTGATACTCGCCTTTTTTTTGCATTAACTCCGCGTGGGTGCCGTATTCTACTACGCGTCCTTTGCGGATTACGGCTAAGTTGTCTACGTCTTTCAGGGTTGACATGCGGTGGGCTATTGAGATTGTCGTTCGGTTGGCTTGAAGTTTGTTCAGCGCGGTTTGAATTTTGCTTTCGGTTTCGGTGTCCATAGCGGCGGTTGCTTCATCGAGGATTAGGATTTTGGGGTTTTGGATTATGGTGCGTGCAATGGAAAGGCGTTGTTTTTCGCCGCCGGAAAGGTCTTGACCGCCTGCGCCTACGCGGGTTTCGTAGCCATCGGGGAGGTTTGCGATAAAATCGTGCGCGGAAGCCATTTTTGCCGCCCATATTACTTCTTCAATTGAAGCGTCGGGGCGCGCGTAACGAATGTTCTCCGCGATGCTTCCGATGAATAAATAAATATCCTGCGAAACGATTCCGATGTTGGCGCGAAGCTGTTGCAACGGAATTTTTTTAATGTCGATGCCGTCGATAAAAATTTTTCCTTCGTTCGGGTCGTAGAGCCGCGCGATTAAATTTGCGAGAGTGGATTTTCCCGAGCCTGTTTTTCCGACGATGCCGAGACTTTTTCCTGCGGGGATTTCGATGTTCAAGCCCTTTAGAATCGGAACGGCGGGTTCGTATTGGAAGTAAACATCTTTGACTTTTATTTCGCCGCGAATTTCGTCGAGCAGCACGGGATTTTTCGGTTCTTCGACTTCGGTTTTCGCGTCGATTACTTCAAATACGCGTTGCGCCGCGTCAACGCAACGCGCCCACCAGTTGCTAACCGTCGCCATAAATTGCAGCGGACCGTAAAGCATTCCGAGATACGCGAGAAACGCGAGAAAAACGCCGAGCGAAATTTCGCCGTTAATAACCATCATCGCGCCGAGCGCGGTTACGGCAACCTGCCCAAAAAACAAGAAAAGATAAATTACCGGAAACGCAGTCCAGCCGAGATTTGCGGAGTCGATTACGACTTCTGCCTGCTTGTCGCTGGATATTTTAAATCGGCCGGATTCTTCGCCCTCACGCGCGAAAGCCTTAATCACGCGTTGCCCGTTAACCGAATCGCTTACCATGTTGTTCAACAACGAATTTATTACCCAAAACTTATGGTGATATCTGTGAAACATTTTCCAAAGAAAATAAAACATCACAGCCGCAACGGGCATGATTGCAAGGCAAATTAACGCAAGCCGCCATTCAAGCGAAAACATTACCGCAAAGATTCCGACGAAAAGCAAAAAATTCAAAATAATAAAAGGCAAGCCGTCAACGAAAAACCAATAAATATTCCGCGCATCGCGACCGATGCGGTTCATCAGCGAACCCGTGCGCTTCGATGTGTAAAACGAAACGGAAAGCCGTTGCATCGCTTCGAAGATGCGCACCTGCAAATCGTAAATTATCCACGGCATTGTTTTCGCCAGAACGATTTGATACGCCATTTGAAATAATGTCGCCATTATGCGCACAAGAACAATAACAATTACAATCAGCCCGACCATGCGGTAAAAGCGTCCGTCATAATGCAGAACATCGTCGATAAACAAGCGCGTTCCTACATACGGCGCGAGAATTTGCATTATCGTAATCAAAAACATTACCGCGGTACACGCGGCAACCTTCCCTTTATAGTATTTGAAAAAACCGAGCAGTCGGAAAAAAATACTCATTTGGTCGGTACATTTCGGGCAAAGCGCGCGTTCGGGTTCGGGATAGCGCGTTCCGCATTCCGGGCAGAACAACACATCTTCCAAGCGAATTTCATGAAGCGGTTCTTCGCCCTTTCTTACGTTTTTTACAACGCGAATAAGCCGTTCCGCAAAGCTTTGATGACCGAGCGTAAACAACAAAACAAGCTGCTCTTCCCCGTTCTTGTTCGCAACAAGCCGACAGGTGGAGAGCAGCGTTTCGGTTTTTAGTTCGCCCAAGTCCGCAAGGCTGAATGTAACGACTTCATGCGTATCATATTGCGCAACAAGTCGCCTTGCGTCTTCAACTTTAACTATGCGTTCGATGCCGTATAAAACATAAAGATTCTTATTTGAAACCGCCACATACGCGTCGGAAAAATCTCCCGCAAGCGTCATGTCTGTGTGAATCGCAAAAACCAATTCGTTCACCGGAACTCCGTTCACGGAAAACGCCGTTTTCATATAATCGGGAACGCAAATTTCCTTCATGGGGAATGCAAACCTTTCGGATTAAATTCAACCCCTTTATTATACGCAACCGAACATATACGGCAATGGAAAAATTGCTTTATATGGGAACTTTATTTTTCCTTAAAATAATTTTGAAAAGAACTTTGAAGAACACAAATGCGAAAAGACATGCGAGTGCAAGGAACGAAAGCGGAACAATAGCAGCCGCAAGGAAAATAATTATATTTTGAACAAACTTAACGGTGCCGTTCCACGAATCGCCGAACGCGCCGCCGATACGCTCGCCAAAGCCGGGAGCCGCCGCTACGGGCGTTTCGGAAATATCGTAAAGCGTAACGGTAATTGTAGAAAACGCGATTTGTCCCGCCATATTATTCAATTGCGCTAAATATGTTTCAATAGAAAGCCGCGTGTTAGAAAGCCGCGTTTCAAGCGCGAGCAAATCTTGTACATTACGCGCTTCGTCGATTAACGCGAGGATTCGTTCCTCTTCGATTCGGCGCGTTTCAAGATTGCTTGCGAGGTCATGAAATTGGTCGGATACGTCCTGCGCACGCTGACTGGTGTTGCGAACCGTTGCGAGTGCTTCTGCTTGAGCGCGAACTTCGTCAAAGCTTTCCGCCGGAACGCGCATCACAATCGTAAAAATTTTTCGTCTGTGCGTTGTAAGCATTTCGGATTCGATATATCCGTCTTCGTTTGTAAGCGCACGCAACCCCGCAACAACTTCTTCAAATTCTTCCGTTTCCATTTCAATCGTCGCGGTCTGAATTATTTGACGCTGTGTTTGCTCCGCAACTTCTTCCCATGAAACTGCGGCTCCGCCGCCGCTCATGGTTGCTCTTGCCATTGCGGGTGCCTCCAGCGCATAATAACCATCGCTGTCGCTGTCGCTGACGCTGAGGTAATATACTTCCGCTTCCTGCGGCATGTCATAGGCGTCATAGCCGCCGACAGCAGTACCGTAGTTTCTGTTTCCGGTGTATGATTCATAATCGCTTCTGCTGCAAGCAGCAAAAATTAAAATCGCCGACGCTACATATATAAATGCAAATTTACTCTTCATTTTCAACAACCTCCTGCTCCTGTGTTACAACTTCTTTTTTTCTGCGCGGTTTTAATGCCGCATACAATATTACACCGACAATAACCGCCATAACGGTAAACGGCACGCTTATTCTGGCAAGCAGAACGAAAAGATGTTCACCGATTGTGCGTGTTACTTCCCATGAATTCAAAAAGCTGCGAACAACACGGCTGCCGAAACTCATTTCATCTTCGGGCGGAACTTCGGGAATTTCGTAGATGTGAATATTGATAATCGGGCTGTCAACTTGCGCCGCGATTACATTTCGCCTTCCGATAAAATGGTCTCTGTCGCGGGAAACCTGACTCAGCCGGTCATTTACCGCAATCATCACATCCAGCGAGCGGCTCGCCGCCATCATCAATGAAAGCCGTTCCATCTCCTGCGAAAGAACCAAAATGCGCGTGTCAATGTCCATTATTTCCGTTCCGCAATATTGCGCGTTCTCCGACTCGCTCTGAACCTCTCCAAGCTCGCGCAGAACCTGCTGCACATGCCGAAACGCCCACGCGTCAACTCTGCGGGTATAAATCGCCGACCTGCGCACATCCGTAAACGACGCGTTCGAATCCAAATTATATCCGTTTAGCTCGTTAATCACCGCCCGCGCGGTTTCAATGCATTCCACTTCAATTTCAATGGTATGATGCCTGCTTAGATGCCGCTCAACATCCGCGTAAACGGTTGCGGACATCGCAAGTGTAAAAATCACCACAATAAAAATTTTTGTTGCAAGGCGCATACGCCTCACCTCCTATGATATCAAACCTAACATCTGTTAAAAATATTACAAGGTAAAAAAGAATTTATTGATGGTACTGTGCCGCAATTCTGTCTTCGGGGTTTACATCGACGGTGTATAAAACGGCGGTGAAAACCCATTCAAGCGGTTTCATTAAGAGGTAAACCGCGTCGGCGGCAAGTTTTGACTTGATGAGTTTTGAAATAGGATATCCCGTGTTGTCATAAATTTTTCTGATAAATCTATGGAGTGCGGGATTTTTTTCTGACAAGACTTGTTCGAAGGCGTTTGCTACGCAGAGCTGGCGGTTTATTGTGATTAAACGTCCGTGACGAATGCCCGTGCGCAGCGGTTTTACGATTTTTTTATGTCCGCCTGCTGCGACGGTGCAAAGATAATGCTCCGGATATGATATGTTTGGCGGCGCGACTTGCTGTGACATTGTCCATCCGGAAGTTTCTGTCCATGCTTTTATAATGCTGCTCGGTTCTTGTCCGAACAAAAGCAAAACAACAACAATAATTCCAAGCAACGGAACCGTCAAAATTATCGCGTACCACGGCAACATAGTTGCGGCGTTTAAAATGTCGGAAAGTTTTTTGAATTTCACGGAAGTTGTTCCGTTTTGCACAAGTTCATTTTTTTTGACAACCAAAATGTAAACGGATTTTAACAATACGATTAAACAATTCACCGGCAGAAGAAGCGGCAAAACCATGGTGGCTGTCTGAACGGCGAACAACACACAAATTCCCGCGCCCAAATATACAGCCGCAATTCCAAGCGCCGATACAACGGGCGATTGTTTTTCTGCCGGAATAAACCTGATTAATATATATCCCACAAATGCAACCGCCAAAATCACGCCGACTGTCAAAAAATTTTCCGGCGAAATAAAACCGTGCCGCTGAGTGTTGTAAAGCTGGGTATCCCAGTTTACAAACATAATATTATCCGCTGCGATGTACAAGCATAAGTAAAACGCACCGAGTACCATTGAAATAGCTTCAACGAATGTTAATAATCTCCATTCTCTCTTCTTAATAAAGTACCAAACCAATGCAAAAATATTCCACGCCGTCAGCAAAAACGGAAGCGCAAGTATACCCATGACTGAAATGTAGCTTATAAAATCGCTGATAATGGAAAAAATTACGCTCATCGTTTCACCTTCTACCTTTTTTCCCCAATCAACACCACTGCGCCTTGAATCGGTACGAAAATTTTTACTTCGCCGCGATTAACGTAGTAGCGCTTTGCGGTTTCGCGGAAATGGTCGCCGCCGGTGGCGATGCGTTCGGTGAGGTAGCCGCCGGAGATTCCGATTTTCCAAACGGGAAGGGAGATTTCAAGCGGCTTGGAATTATTGTTTATTGCGACAACGATTTTACATTTTTCATCCCAGCGGCCGTAGGAAATGAAACCTTGATTTGACCAAATGAATTCGAGGGAACCGGTGCGAAGGGCTGAATATTCTTTTCGCAACGCAATCATCTTTTTATGCAGCGCGAGAAGCATCTTGTCTTCCTTTCCCCACGGGAAGCAGCGGCGATTATCGGGGTCTGTCCAGCCGGGCAGACCTGCTTCGTCGCCGTAATAAATTGTCGGCGCGCCGGGCCAAGTCATTTGAAAAACGACTGCCTCCATCATGATGTTTTTATTTATATCGCGTTCGGCGGCGCGTGCGCCTACGGTGTGAAGCCGCCCCGTATTGCCGCTTGTGCGCGTAAGAAAACGAGAATGGTCATGGTTGGAAAGCTGATTCATCGCGGTTTGAAGCGCGTGGACGTTTAACAATGCCATGTGATGCCGCATCGCTCCTTCGAACGCCATTGCGTTGCCGCGCATATGCGGGCGGCTTTCTTCGCTGTGTTTGTTTACGCCCGTCAAAAACCACGTTATCGGCTCCATAAACGCGTCATAATTCATTATCGTGTCCCATTCGCAACCGTTAAGCCAATTCGAAGGGTCGCCGTAATGCTCGGCAAGAATAATCGCGTTCGGATTCGCCTTTTTCACAACATCATGAAACGCCCTCATAAATTTATGGTTCATCTCGGGGCTTTGTCCCAAGTCGGCGGCAACATCCAAACGCCAACCGTCCGCGTTGTAGGGCGGCGAAACCCATTTCTTTCCGACTTCAAGAATTTCATCAAAAAGCTTCTGGGAAGTTTCATAACACAACTTCGGATGATTCGTGTTACCCCACCACGCGTCATAATATTCGTTTCCCGGCCAAGTTCCGCCCCGGTGCCAAAGAAAATAATCATGATACGGACTGTTTTCCGAGTGATACGCGCCGACCTCTTCGCCCGTTCCGTGATAAAATCCCTGCGCGTCCATCCACTTATTAAAACATCCGCAATGATTAAACACGCCGTCAATTATTACCTTCATATGGTTCTTATGTGCAAGCGCAATGAATTCCGCAAAAATTTTATTGCCGGCCTCAAGATTCGCC
>JAIRVD010000250.1 GCA_031254075.1 Clostridiales bacterium | reverse complement strand
AGCACCTCGCTTAACGCGTCCTCTAAAATATGAAACGCCTGCATTTGCAAATTTAAATCAATCGTAAGAAAAACGCTGTTACCCGGTTGCGGCTCAATATCCCATGTCGGTGCGCTGATACGTCTGCCCGCGTTGTTTACTTCAAACGTTTGCTGTCCCGCCATTCCGCGCAAATGATGCTCCATCGAAAGTTCGATGCCCGCACGCCCGAACAAATCGGTTTCGCTGTAGCCGCGGTTTGCGTTACGCGCAAGCTGTTCCGCCGTAATCGGGCGCAGATAGCCGATGATATGCGATAAATACTGCCCCGCCGGATATTCACGCAGGGTTTGAACATCTATATAAAGTCCGCTGAAAATCATGTTTTGCTCTTCGATTGCGGCTTTTGTATCATTTGAAATATCATATGCAACCACGAACGGCACAGGCATGTAGTTATTCCAGTCAAGCAGTCTTTGTTTAAAAATCGGTGCGCGTAAATTCATAATACGCCGTGCATCCTCGTTTGAAAGTTCCGGGTTAATGCCGAATTGTTCACGCAAATAATCCCACGTTTCTTCCGCTGTAGCTTCGCGTGGGTTCGGTACTGCCATATCGTCTTTCCATCGGAATTCCTGCCATTCTACGTTTGCTTCGGTGGGACCTGTGAAAATAAATTCAAGCGGCTCTAATGAAATCGGAAAATCATCAACCCAGCGTTCGCCGTTTCTTTCAAACAGCAAAGCCAGTTCCAAAAGTGCCTCGTTCGTAATCGCAACGCTTGGGTCCATCATTGCCACAAAAACGGGAATATTAATCGCAAGCGGTCGCCCGTATCTGTCATAAATGGCTCCGCGCTGTGCCTCAATCGGACGCGTTGCATAACGCGCTTGCGGCGGCGGAGCAACGTAGGTGTCCGCCATGGTAATTTGTAATTCAAACAATTGCGCGATTAAAATATAAAATAAAACCGCGGCTACAACCCCAAGCCATAAAATGCGGTTGGTTAAAAATCGCAGAGCGAGTTTTGCGAAATCACGCGCCAATTCTTTGAGTTCATATTTCATTTGCGGGTTCCTCGAGCAGAGCGGTTTTTGCTCTGTATGTTTCTTTCATCTTCATCATTGCGCTGCCACCTGACAATTTTCGCGTTTATAAAATAAAGAAAGCCATACAGCGGAATAGAGAGCGAAGCGGTGTAAATGGTTTTCGGTAAAATAATACTGCGGAAGTAAAACCAAAAATCGGGCTGTCCGAAGAATATAATCGAACTGATATACACCGTGAATTGATAGACAAAGCTTACGCCGATTACCACAAAAAACGGTAAAAAATAATTATCCTTAAAAAAATCGCGGAACGGTTTTCCGCAAACATAACCCGTTAAAAAACCGAGCAACGCGAAATGTCCGATAACAAGCCCGCCCAAAACGTCGTACACAAGCCCCGCGAAAAACCCGAAAATCGAGCCCTCAATTTCGCCGCGAATAACGGCGTAGCTTACAATAAAAATCAGCGCGGTGTCGGGCGTAACCTGCAAAATCGAAAAATGAGGCAATAATGTTGCCTGCAAAATGAAATTTGTGATGATTAAGACCGCCATTGAAATCACGCGAATCATTACTCGGATTCTCCCTGCCGCGAATCGCGAACCGTTTCGCCGTCGCCGAAGACTTCGTTAACGATAAGTACCATTTCCATATTCTCAAGCTCGGCGGCGGGACGAACGATTGCGTAACGCGTAAGCCCGTCCGGATTCGTATGAACGCTCACAACTTCGCCGAGAAGAAGCCCCGGTGGAAAAAGAAAGCTGCTCGGCGATGTAAGTATTTCGTCGCCCGGCATAATTTGCGCGGTGGCTTCGATAGGGTCTAAGCGCATAAGACCCTGTTGCATCAACGAAGTGTCGCCGCGTGCGATGCCGGTATCCTCCGTTCGCGGCGAAATCACATGCACCGCAAAACGGTTATCCAAAACGGAAACAAACTGGGAACGCGTCGGGCTTACATATCGAATAAGCCCCGCAAGCCCGCCGTCAGCTATTACTGCCATGTTTACTTCGATGCCGTCGTTTGCGCCTCGGTCGATGTGATAACTGCGATACCAGTCGTTCGGGTCTTGCCCGATAACTCTCGCGCCGACCGTAGGCAATCGGGCATACCGCTGTTGCATACTTAACGCGGCGTTAAGCATTGCGTTGTCTTCCGCGGCAAGTTTTAAACGATGATTTTCGAATTCAAGTCGGTTTATTTCCGCCATAAGCTCGCGGTTAATCGAAATTAATTGCTGATTATTCGCCAGCGCGGAAAAATGCCCGCCGACCCACGCAACAGACGAACTTACCGCACGCTGAACGGGCATTACAATATATGAAAGCGCACCGGAAATTATATTCGAGCCGATGCCGGGGCTAATCGTAAGAATTATCGCAATAATACAAACGCCGATGCCCGAAAACAAAAACGTTCGCTTGTGTTTTTCGAGTAGTTGCATTTACCGCCTCATTTTTCCGTGAGTTACCAAAACAGTTTGCAATTGTCTGAAATGCTCAAGAACCAAGCCTGTTCCCATTGCGACGCAGTTAAGCGGTTCTTCCGGCACAATTGTTTCGATTCCCGTTTCGAGCGTAATTAATTCGTCCAAACCTTTTAATAACGCGCCGCCGCCCGCCAAGGCGATTCCCGATTCCATTATATCGGAAGCAAGCTCCGGCGGAGTTTTTTCGAGCGTAAGTTTGATTGCGTCAATAATTTTTCCGACCGGCTCGTAGAGCGCGTTCAGCCCGTCTTCTTCGGAAAGCGCAACTGTACGCGGCAATCCCGAAACCAAATCCCGTCCGCGAACATTCATTACGTTTCTCGCGTTCGGATTATGCGCACAACCTATGTTTATCTTGATTTCTTCGGCGGTGCGGTCGCCGATTGCAAGCCCGTATTCCCGCCGAACAAAATTTATTATCGTGTTATCAAATTCATCGCCTGCGGTACGCAACGATTTGCTCGTTACTATTCCGCCCAGCGAAATTACCGCAACCTCGCTTGTTCCGCCGCCGATATCGACAATCATGCTTCCTGTCGGTTCGGAAACAGGCAAGCCCGCGCCAATCGCCGCCGCCATTGATTCTTCAATCAGCCCGACGCTTCGCGAAGAAACCCCCGCCGAAATTGTCGCATCCTCAATCGCGCGTTTTTCAACCTCCGTTACGCCGCTCGGAACACACACCACTACATACGGTTTTCTGAAAAAACCGACTCGCGCCTTCTTTATAAAATAACGCAGCATCGCCCGCGTCGTTTCAAAGTCCGCAATCACGCCGTCCTTTAACGGTCTTATCGCCACAATCGAACCGGGTGTTCGTCCAATCATTTGCTTCGCTTCGTCGCCGACCGCCATCACCTTGTTCGAATGCGTGTTAATCGCCACAACAGACGGCTCATTCAATATAATCCCTTGCCCCTTCGCAAATACAAGCGTGTTCGCCGTGCCAAGGTCGATTCCCAAATGATGCGTTAATGTAATCATAGCTTCCCGCTTTCGTGTGATTTTAAATAAGTATTTTTTAAAAGTATTGCCACGCTTTTCAAAAATAACCACTGCGCACAATATGCACACCATTGACAATTATTGCATAAATCAACAACATTTTCAAAGTTACATATGTTCGAAAATAATTATAGGTATATGTAAAATAATGTTTAACGTTTATTCCAAATCACGTATGATTTTGGCGAATTTCGAAAAACAGTATTGTGAATTATTCTTCAATCACAAACAACCGATGCAATGCACGTGTGCAAATCAGATAAAACAATTTTTGTTCTTTGAAATCTTTCGGCGTTTTAAATGCGGGGCAGATTACAACGTCGAATTCAAGACCTTTTGCGAACGGCGCCGCCATAACCATTATGCCTTGTTCGAAATTATTTGATTCGGCGTCGATTAGTTTTGCGTGTGATTTAATTTTTTCGTGAAATGATTTTGCTTCGGCGATTGTGGGAAGGAGAATTCCGACGGTGTTGTAATTGGGGGGAAGTTCGCGCAGGATTTTTATAACTTCTTCGGCGGGGTTTGTGTTTTTCGAAACGACAACTTCTTCGCCGTGGCGAAGGAATGTGTTTGGTTCTTCATTCTTGTTTAAAATCGACGCGGCGAAGCGCATTATTTCAAAAGTTGAACGATAGCTTTTTGTAAGCGGAATAACCTCTGCTTGCGGGTAGAGGTTTTTCAGGTCGTCGGTGTTGTTGATGTTGGCTTCGGGGCAGATGGCTTGAT
>JAIRVD010000212.1 GCA_031254075.1 Clostridiales bacterium | reverse complement strand
GAATGGTTTTTGCTCTGCAAATTACTTTTCATATTAAACTAATACCTTATCCCGCATATATTCCGCCGCAGAAAGCCCCGCAAGCCGCCCCGTTGAAAATGCGATTTGCAAATTATATCCGCCCGTCATTGCATCGACGTCCAATACTTCTCCGGCAAAAAACAGCCCGGGAATTTTTTTCGACATAAGGGTTGACGGATTAATTTCGCGAACATTAACGCCGCCTTTTGTGATTACGGCCTCCTTGAAGCCCGCCGTTTCGATTGGCGTAAGCGGCAATGCCTTTAAAAGATTCACAAGCGTTTGCCGTTCAACTCGCGTAATCGTATTAACTTTTTTTTCCGGCGGAATTTTCGACAAAAAAATTATTGTTTCGATTAAGCGTTTCGGCAGAAGCTCGTCCAATGCGTTTGCAAAATTTTTATTTTGATTTTCGGAAAAATCGCGAAGAATTCTCGCGTCCAATTGCTCGGAAGAAAGCGCGGGCTTGAGGTCGATGAAAAGCAACGGCTTGTCCGAAAATTTATCGCATATAAACGTACTCGCCCGCAAAATCGTCGGACCGGTTACGCCATTGCGCGTAAAAAGCAACTCACCTGTTTCTTCATACAAAATCTTTTCTTTGGTGTTTTTCGCAGTTAGTCTCACATTCCTTAAACTCAAGCCTTCCAACGAAGAAACCCATTTCTCCCCCGTCACAAGCGGAACAAGCGCGGGATAAGTCGCGCTTACACCATGCCCGAAATCTTTGGCAAAACCATACCCATCGCCCGTCGAACCCGTCGCCGGATACGAAAGCCCGCCCGTCGCGATAATTATTGCGTCGGCTTTTTCGTTGTCGTTAATAAAGAAATTTTCTTTTTGCATTTTAATTTTTTTCACGGCGGTATTCAATTTTATTTTTACATTATGTTCATTTAAATAAGAAATAAAAATTTTATTAACATCGTCGGCTTTGTCACTTTCGGGAAAAACGCGATTGCCGCGTTCTGTTTTCAGCGGAAGATTGCGTGACGCGAAAAATTCCATTAACGCGCGGCTGTCCATTGTGTGGAAAGCGGAATTCAAAAAACGCGAGTTTGTAACCGTGTGTTCAAGCAATCCCGCGACGTCGGTATCGTTCGTAATATTGCAGCGTCCCTTGCCCGTAATGTGCAATTTCTTTCCGAGTTTTTCGTTTTTCTCCAGGAGCAAAACCATCGCGCCGTTTTCCGCGGCTGTTCCGGCTGCCATCATTCCGGCGGCGCCTCCGCCGATTACGATTACGCGCCGCATGACATTCCCGTTTTCAGCGAGCGGTTTCCGATTTTTTCCGCCAACGCGGACGGCGGCAAATCACCGTAAACGAATTCGTACAAGGCTTTAAGCATTTCGGTTCCTTCTTCAACGGCGGCGTGATAGCGTTCCATAAAACTGTCGTTGTGATGTTCATCTTCTTTCGCCCAAGGTGTTCGCCACGGCGATTTCTTTACATTCAAATAATCGCGGTCGCCGGAAATTTCCTGCATGTGTACCATGCTTGAATACAGCGGTTCGCGAATTGAAATGTTTTCTAAAATTTCCATAAAACGTTTGCGGCGTCCGTTTTTCGACTGCAAAAAACGCGTTGCGTTAATCGTAAATTTCATTGCGCGGCGAACGGTTTTCGGCGGAACATTCCGCCCGTAAACCGAAGAAATTCCCTCACTCAACGCCGCCGCCGAAACGGAAAGCCTGTTTTTGCAAGCATTGATTAATTCCCATTGATTTATTCCGGCGGGTTTTTTCCCGCTGACGAGTTTTAACAGCGCGACGTCGATTGCCGTTTCGAATTTGCGATGGTCGGCGGAATTTTTAATTTTCGGAGCATTTTTGTTAAACGCCATCGCATAAACATAGGGATGTGCGTGGCAATCCACAACGTAATGCATTAAAAATCCTGCGGTGTACGCGAAAATCGTATCCTTTTCGGGATGCTCCGCTTCCTTTGAAAGCCGCGCCATGTATCCTAAAAACAACCCCAGCCCGCCCAAATGCATTTGCTGCGCAATTCCTCTCGAACGTTTCAGCACTTGCCCCGGAATGTAATAAAAAAATATATCGGGTCCCTGCGTTCCCAAATTAAAAAGCCGTTCATCGGCAATTTTTTTACGAATTTCCGGCGAAACGCCGTTCAACACAGCTTTTCCGGCAATGTAATGCGTTAAAAATCCGGGCAAATGTACCGCTCCGTTCATTAAAACATTGTAATACAAATGAAACAGTGTATAATATACGCCAGAATACAGCGTTTGCATAGATATAATTTATGTAAATCAGGAGGGCTTGGCAATGCAATCGAAAATAAAAAACGAATACGGAACAATCGCAATTGAAAACGAAGTAATTTCTCGAATCGCGGGGCTCGCGGCAATGGAATGTTATGGCGTTGTGGGGATGGCGGCGAAGAGTATTCGAGACGGATTTATTTATTTGTTGCGGCTTGAAAGCCTGTCGAAGGGCGTAGACCTTGCGAATTTGGAGAACGGCGAGTTAGTAATCGGTTTGCATATAATTGTAGATTACGGCACGAATCTTGCTGCCATCGCGGATACATTGCAAAGCAATGTTCGTTATGCGGTGGAAAAAAGCGTCGGAATGCACGTGCGCGAAGTGAATATATATATAGAAAGCGTTCGCGCGGAAGAGAGGTAAGACATGGGATTAATAAGCATTGACGGCAGAATATTAAAAAACATGATTGTCGGCGGCGCGAATGAAGTTACGGAGAATACCGCGTCGCTTAACGCGTTGAATGTTTTCCCGGTGCCGGACGGCGACACGGGAACGAATATGGGACATACCGTTCGTGCGGCTGCGAAGGAAGCGATTGCGCAGTTGACGCCGAATATCGCGACCGTTGCGAAAGCGGCAAGCAATGGCGCGTTGCGCGGAGCAAGAGGAAACTCCGGCGTAATTTTATCGCAACTTTTTCGCGGGTTCGCGAAAGGCTTGGAGGGAAAATCCGTTGCGAATTCCGAGAATTTAGCGGAAGCATTGGCAAAGTCGTCCGAAATGGCATATAAGGCGGTAATGAAGCCTAAGGAGGGTACGATGCTTACGATTGGACGAGCCATGGCGGAAGCCGCGCACGAAATCGCGTTCGACGAGGACGATATCGCGGAATGCCTGCGTTTCGTTGTGGAAAAATCTGACCAAATGTTAGCGCGAACACCGCAGATGCTTCCCGCGTTAAAGCAAGCGGGCGTTGTAGATTCCGGCGGAATGGGCATCGTTCTGTTTTTAAAAGGAGCGTTGCGCGCGCTTGAAACGAAGGGTGATATTTCGCTTCTTGACCAACCCGCCGAAACAGGCGAAGGCGCGGTCGGTGCGGCGGCGTTTAGCACGGATGATATAAAATTCGCGTATTGCACGGAATTTCTTGTAGAGCTTTGCCCGAAAGAAAATCGCAAGCCCGGCTATTCGCAAAATGCAGAGGAAGTTTTGCGTTCATATTTGCCGACAATCGGTGATTCCGTTGTCGCAATCGAAGACGCCGGACTCGTCAAGGTTCATGTTCATACAAACAATCCCGGAAATGCATTGGAAAAAGCAATGCAATTCGGAATGCTTATAAACATAAAAATCGACAATATGAAAACCCAACACTCCGAACTCGTTACCGATTTCGCAACAAGCTCAGAACCGCCGAAACCTCTCGGCATCATCGCAGTCGTAGCGGGTAAAGGCATGGAAACATTGTTCAAGGGACTCGGCGCAGACCGCGTAATCGAAGGCGGACAAAGCATGAACCCCAGCGCGGATGACATTGTTCGCGTAATTGACCGTCTAAACGCCGAAAACATCATCGTTCTTCCAAACAATAAAAATATCACGCTTACCGCAAGCCAAGCGGCGCGTCTCGCGAAAAATAAAAACGTTCACGTAGTTCCGACGAAATCAATTCCGCAGGGCGTGTCATGTATGGTCGCAAACGACGAAACCGCCGAAATCACCGACAACATCGCCGGCATGACCGAAGCAATGGAAGCCGTACATTCCGGGCAAATCACTCAAGCCGTTCGCAACACTGTTCTTGACGGCAAAAAAATAAAAGAGGGCGACTATCTTTGCATCTACGACGGCGACATCGCTTTAGTCAAAAAAGACCTGCAATCCGCGGCACGCGCGCTAATTGACCACATGCTCAAAGACGGCGGCGATATCGTTTCCATTTATCACGGCGAAGGCGCGTCCGCCGAATCGGCGGAAGAATTAGGTGCGTATTTGGGTGAAAAATATCCGATGACCGAACTGGAAATCTACGACGGCGGACAACCGCTGTACAGTTATATTTTATCGGTGGAGTGATGGGTTATATTATTTTTTAAGACCGTGGAGATTCAACACCCCTGCAAAATTTTTAAATTTAAAAAATGCCGCGCAAGGGCGCGGCATTTTTTTACGTTGGTTTGTAAATGAATATCTCTGACTTAAAAGGCGTTGGCGCGAAGCGTGCGCAGGCTTTGCAGAATGCGGGTATTTTTTGCGTTGCGGATTTGCTGAATTGGTTTCCGAGGGATTATGACGACAGGTCGAAGGTGAAGACGGTTGCGGAATTGATGCCCGAGGCGGTTAATACGATTCGCGGCGTTGTTGTGTACGAGCCGGAATGCGCGACGTTGCGCGGGAAAAAAAGTTTTACGGTTACGAAGTTAAAGATAAAAGATTGCACGGGTGTGTTGGAAATAATTTTTTTTAATCAGCCGTATTTGAAAAAATATTTTATTAAAGGCAACG
>JAIRVD010000207.1 GCA_031254075.1 Clostridiales bacterium | reverse complement strand
ATCGTAACCGGCAATTATGTCTTTTTAAATAATCCCGACGGAAAGGTCAGGATTCGTAGCAGTGACCTGCGCGAATATCACACGACGCCGCCCGAAGTTGCGTCATATGACATAGATTCCGATGATGAATTCGAAGATATTCCCGATGATTATTATTATCGCGCGCCTCGTTTTAAAAACGATGTCGATACATTTGAATTTAAACTTGACGCGCCGCCGGCAAATCAAAACAACGACGAAACGCCGCTTATTATGTTAATCGGTCCTTCGATGACAATGGGGTTCGCCGCGATTGCGACAGGTTCGTTCGCGGTATCAAACGCAATCAGCCGCGGCAGTATAACCACGGCGATTCCTTCGATTATAATGTGTATAAGCATGTTGCTCGGCACAATGATGTGGCCGATTATTACAAAAAAATATCAACGCCGCATGAATCAACGCAAAGAAGCGCGAAGACAGGAAACATACAAAGAATATCTTAAACAAACGGAAGAAATAATCGCAAAGGAAACTTCGCGACAAGAACATGTGCTGCGCGAGAACGATGCAAGCACCGCAACATATGTCAGCCGAATTTTATCGCCGTTTCCGCATATTTGGGAACGAACGCCAAAGCATACGGATTTTCTGTCGCTCAGGCTCGGCAGCGGAAATTTACCGCTTAAAGCAAACATTCAGTATTCCGAGCGAAAATTTACCGTAGAGCAAGACAATCTTGCCGAGGCAATGTATAAATTCGGCGAGCAAAAACGTTTTCTTGTGAATGTTCCGGTATGCCTGCCGCTTGCGGAAAGATTTATCAGCGGAATTTATGCGGACAGAAATATTATTTTTTCATATGCGAAAAGTCTTATTCTGCAAATCGTGGCACTTCACAGCTACGACGAAGTAAAAATAGTTATGATTTACGACGAAAGCGATGAGGAACAATTCGCGTTTGCTCGTTGGCTTCCGCATACGATGAACAACGAACGCGCGGTCAGATACATCGCAACAAACTTCGATGAAGCAAAGGAGCTTTCCGCTTCGCTTGACGCGATTATCGAATGCCGAAAACAATTAAGCGAAAGCAAACTTGAAGATGAATCGCCGCACTTCGTGGTTATTTGTTTGGACAAAGTTCTCGCGTCAAAAACGGAATGCGTTCGCCGCATTCAAGAACATAAGAAGAATTTAAATTTTTCAACACTTTCTATGTTCGAACGCTTGAAGGATTTGCCGAAAGAGTGTTCCGCCGTTGTTGAGCTTCGGGGCGGTTCGGTAGGCAGTCTTACATTCATCGGTGATGTAAGCGACCCGCCGATTCCGTTCAGCACGGACACCCCGCAGCAAATTGATATTTCGGAAGTTACAAATGTTTTAGCAAACACATTTGTTGACATCAGCGGCTCGACTTTTAATCTGCCGAAAAAATATACTTTTTTCGAATTACTCGACATCGGCATGATTGAGCATTTGAACCTTATTGATAACTGGTCTGCGAATGACCCGACAAAATCGCTTGCCGCAACCATCGGCGTTGACAGATACGGCGAGCCGTTCAAACTTGATTTGCACGAACACGCTCATGGTCCGCACGGCTTGGTCGCGGGAATGACGGGTTCGGGAAAGAGCGAATTTATAATCGCGTACATTCTCGCGATGGCAGTTAATTTCCATCCCAACGAAGTCGCGTTTATTTTAATCGACTACAAAGGCGGCGGAATGGCGAAATCATTCGAAAATATTCCGCATACCGCGGGCGTAATCACTAATCTTGACGGCAACGGAATCAAACGTTCGCTTGCGTCGATGCGAAGCGAACTACATCGCCGCGAAAGAATTTTCCGCGACACGTCACAGCAGCACAATGTAAGCAATATTGATATTTATAAATATCAAAAACTTTTCCGCGATAACAAAGTAAACGAACCGCTTCCGCATTTATTTATTATTTCCGACGAATTCGCGGAACTGAAAAAAGAACAACCCGACTTTATGACGGAACTTACAAGCACCGCACGCGTCGGGCGCAGTTTGGGCGTTCACTTGATTCTCGCGACGCAAAAACCCGGCGGCGTTGTTGACGACCAAATCCGCAGTAACAGCCGTTTCCGCGTGTGCCTGAAAGTTCAGGACAACGGCGACAGCATGGAAATGCTCGGGCGTTCCGAAGCTGCCGCGCTCGTTGACACGGGAAGATTTTATCTGCAAGTCGGCAACAACGAATTATTTGAAATAGGGCAATCCGCGTGGGCAGGCGCACCGTATTATCCTTCGCAGAAAGTGATAAAAGACCGCGATGACGCGATTTCGGTAATCAATACCAACGGACGCGTCATTGCAGAAATAAACACAGACCGCTTCGCGATGATAAAAGACCCGCCTAAACAACTCGACGTCATAACGGAATATATTAATAAAATTTGCGAAGACGAAAAAATTGAGCATTGGAAAATGTGGCTTGACCCGATTCCTTCATTAATTTATGTAGACGAACTTGCGCAAAAATATAATGAACGCAAAAATAATCCGTTTATTATCAACCCGATAGTCGGCGAGTTTGATAACCCCGCGCATCAATCGCAGGGTATTTTGCGCGTTCCTGTTTCCGAAGGCGGCAATGTCATTGTATACGGTTCGGCAGGCAACGGAAAAGAAATGTTCATCGAAGCAATGTGTTATTCGCTTTTAACCGAACACAATCCGAAGGAAGTAAATATTTATATTTTAGATTTCGGTTCGGAAACATTAACGGCGTTCAGCGAAGCACCGCATGTCGGCGATGTAATTCTTTCGTATGAAACGGAAAAAATTAATAATTTGTTTAAACTAATGCTCGGGAAAATTGAAACACTCAAAAAAGTTCTTGCCGAATACGGCGGTGATTTACTTGCGTATAACACACAGGCAGAAAAGCCGGAACCCGCCATAGTGGTTTTCATAAACAATTACGCGGCGTTTTCCGAAATCTACGAAGAAAAAACCGCCGAGGTAAATCTGCTTACGCGCGAGGGAACGAAATACGGAATTTATTTCG
>JAIRVD010000163.1 GCA_031254075.1 Clostridiales bacterium | reverse complement strand
AAACGGAAACGGAAAGCTTTTCCGCCGGAATTTCCATAATTTCCGTTAAAAATTCCCATGACCACGGAATTATTTCTTTTTTAAAATAATCACCGAACGAAAAATTTCCGAGCATTTCGAAAAACGAGCCGTGCCGCGCGTCTTTTCCCACTTCATCAATGTCAGTCGTCCGAACACATTTTTGACATGTCGCAACACGCTTTGACGGCGGTTTTTCCTGACCCGTGAAAAACGCCTTCATCGGAGCCATTCCTGAATTTATCAAAAGCAAACCCTTATCGCCTTGCGGAACAAGCGAAAAACTCGGTAAAATCGTATGATTTTTTTCAGCAAAAAAATCCAAGAAATTATCTCGGATTTGATTAACAGTTAAATATTTCATGATTGACCACCTCTGAAAGATAATGTAATCAATTTTATACTCTATTTTAAGTTTTTTTGCAAAAAATCATAAAATGAAATCACCGTTTTTGTAAAATTCATTTTCGCTTCCGTCGATGCAGATTCCCGTTATGCACATATCCGACGTTCCGAACATGAAATCCACGTGAATTAACGAATCGTTTCCACCCGCGGCGATGAATTCTTCGGTTGAGAGTCGGTCGCCGCTTTCCATGTTTTTAGGGTAGGCTTTGCCGAGCGCGAGATGGCTTGAGGCGTTTTCGTCAAAAAGGGTATTGTAGAACAATGTGTTCATTTGCCCAATCGGCGAGGTGTTTGAAACGATTGCTATTTCGCCGAGACGGCTTCCGCCCTCGTCCATTTCGATGATGTTTGCGAGAGTTGATTCATTTTTCTCGGCGGAATATTTTTCAACTTTGCCGTCTTTGAATGTCATTTCAAAGTTTTCGATGAGATTGCCTTGGTATGAAAGCGGCATCGAGGCAACAACGCGTCCGTCAGCACGAAGACGGTCGGGCATTGTATAAATTTCTTCCGTCGGCATATTCGGAAAAAACGGAACGCCGCTTTTGTCCGCGTCACCGCCGCCTTCCCAGATATGTTTTTTCGCAAGACCTAATACTAAATTCGTGCCGAGCCCGGTTGTGATTCGCAACGCGTCGAATTTTTTTTCATTCAAATAATTCAATCGCTCATCGAATGATTTTTTATGTTTCTCCCAATCCGCAATCGGATTTTCGCCGTTCGCGCGTGCGCCTTTAAGCAAATATTCCCACATTTTTTCTACGGCGTCTTCTTCCGAAAGTTTTGGAAAAACCTTCTTCGCCCACGCCGGCGACGGCGTCGCGATTATCGACCACCGCAGAAAACTTCCCATCGTAAGCCGCATGTGTTCCTTCGTCGCTTCGCGGCTCACCTTTGTCGAACGCTTCATTCTGTCGGCGTCTACGCCCGCGAGAACATCCGGGTCAGACGAACGAATATGAAGATACACCGCGCCGCGGTCATCCTGTTCCTTCAATTTTTCCACGCGCCATTGCGGAAACATATCAAAAATTTCATCGTTTGCACGTAAATATGTCGTGCGTAAACATTGGTCGTCGAGCCAATCCATTCGAACCTCAGACGCACCCGCATCATACGCCGCGCTTTGAACCATCCGCCCAAACACCGCGTCATCCACCGCGCAGCTAATGATAACCAATTGCCCCTTCTGCACATTCCCGCCTGAACGCACCAATAACTCTGCGTATTTTTCAAGTTTTCTAATGTCCATAATGTCTCCTTAGATATTAAAAATATATAATCTTAGTATCTGCTTTTTTGCAAAAATAATCCTTTACAACCACGAAGCACACGAAAATGTAAATATCGGTTATTCCCTCTTCCGTGTCATAAGAGCCAAAATTCCGATTGCAATTGCAACGCCCAGTAAGCAAAGAAGAACGATGGGTATGGGAATTAATTTTTCGTCTTGGTTTTCCTGCTGTTGCAATGTGGGTTCTTGCACCTCGATTTCGTCTGCGATTTCCGCCGAAATTGGTTCGAAAGGTTCAAGCGGCGCATCTTCAATGCCGGAGGGCATATTTCTTACGGCGAAAATAATTTCAAACGTTTCAAGCGGATGAATTTCCACGAGATTGTACTCTGATAAATCAAGAACCAAAAAACCTTCGTCGTTGCGTTTTGTCGAAGCAATTTCTTGTGCGCCTAAGTCGTTGCCGTTAACGGCGAACGAAATAATTTCCGCGTTAGCGGATGCGGCATCTGCGTTTCCGTTTACGGGAATGGTTGTGACTATGCTTACATCGTTTGAGACAAAGTTATAAAACCCGTCAAATTCCAAATAAATAATCGCGGCATTGCCAATGGAAAATGCCGCCGATGCTTCTTCGCGCTCGCTTACGTCGGCGAAATCTGCAACGCCTGTTATTGCGTAATCAAGCTGTCCCGTTAACGTTGCGGTTTGAACATCAAATGCCGCAAAAACGTTTGCGGCGGAAAGAAGAATAATGATAAAAGCCAAAAAAAAATTTCTCATTTTGAAAATCCTTTCTCTATGTTTTCGGCGTCGCTCGGCATTTGCCAACCGTTACGCGGAGAGAGCGATATTGAAAAAACCTGCGGACTGTCGGGCATACAGCTTCTTTTGAACTGTTGCGAGAAGAATCTGCGGTAGAAAAGTTTCAGAGTGTTTTGAATTTCATCCGATGAGTATTTTCCTTCGAATGCAACGCAGGCGAGTTGAAAAATCTGCGAAGCATCGCGTCCGTGGCACAGGAAATGATAAATAAAAAAATCATGTAATTCATACGGACCAACGATGTCTTCGGTTTGCTGCACAATTTCGCCGTCTTTCGGAGGAAGAAGCTCGGGGCTTACAGGCGTTGCAAGAATATCGCACAGCACAATTTTCAACGACTCGTTTGCGGAATTTTTTGCCGATTGCTCAACGATATACCGCACAATCGTTTTCGGCACGCCCGCGTTAACGCCGTACATACTCATATGGTCGCCGTTGTAGGTCGCGAAGCCGAGCGAGAGTTCGGATAAATTTCCGCTTCCTATAACAATGCCGTTTTCCTTATTTGCCAAATCCATCAGAACAAGCGTGCGGATTCGCGCCTGTGCGTTTTCGTAGGTTATGTCGCGTAACGATTCGTCGTGTTTTATGTCACGCAAATGCTGTTTTACCGTTTCTGCTATATAAATTTCGCGGCAACCAATGCCCGAAGTTTCGCAAAGTTTATGCGCGTTGCTTTTTGTGCGTTCGGTTGTGCCGAAGCAGGGCATCGTTACCGCAATAATTTCGCTTTTTTCACGCGAAAGAATTTCATATGCGCGAATCGTTACAAGCAACGCAAGCGTACTGTCAAGCCCGCCCGAAATTCCAAGCACCGCGTTTGCACCGGTGTGTTCAAGCCGCTTTGCCAATCCGTGCGCTTGAATATTTAAAATTTCCTCGCAATCGCATGGCATAAACGGCGAAGGCGAAATGTTCCGCGTTAAATTTTCGCATTGCATATTTAACGAAAACGGAATCACAAAATTTTTTTCAAAAACAATATTTCTGCGTGCGTGAACAAGCGCGTGCAAATCAATTTCCGAAACAGCCCAACCGTCGCCGAACGGCGGCGATTCCATCAATACCGCGCCGTTTTCGCAAATTAAATTATGCCCCGAATACACCGCGTCCGTTGTGCTTTCGCCATAACCCGCGTTTACGGAAACAATGGCGCAGACATTCTGTGCGGATTCTACCGCAATAAGCGAACGTCTTTTTTCGCCAGAACCGACGGTTTCGCAAAGCGCGGAAGGATTTACAACCACGGTTTCCCCGAGAATGAAATTCTTCAACTCACTGCATTGAAAAACAATATTTGAACCGAACGGAATTCTCTCGTCATTTAAATAAATAATATCGTTTTCACAAAAACTTTTTTTCGGAACGAAGCCCAAAATTTTTCCGCCGCAAAAAACAGCCGCCGCGTTATAAAATTTTCCGCGAAACTCAATCGGCAAACCTACAACGGAAAGCACTCTGCAATCCTTGGTCTTTTCAACTATTTCGAACAACGCGTTTTTCGCGTTCTCCAACAATGTCATTTGCGAAAATAAATCGCCGCAGGTTGCGCCCGTGACGCAAAGTTCCGGCATACAAATAAGACGGACAGCTTCGCTTTCCGCCTTTTTTATCAGAGCAATAATTTGCTCTGCGTTGTACGCGCAATCCGCAACGCGAATTTTCGGCGTTGCCGCCGCCACGCGAACAAAGCCCGTCATTTCTCGTTATCCTTTTTGCATTTCGGGCAATTGCAATTGCGTTCGCATTGCGGACGATGTTCAAGAATTTTTATGTCGGAAACGGAATAAACATCGGTCACGGGGTCGTCGCCGTTCTTTGCGCGAACGGCGATTTTTGCCGTTTGACGCAAAATATTTATGCTTAAAACATCTCCGTCGCCGTTTGGTGTGCGAACAAGGTCGCCGACGCCCGGCATCCCTTTTAAAAGATGCGCATAGGTTTCTTCTTCGTATTTTAAACAGCACATCAGCTTGCCGCAAATTCCCGAAATCTTTGTCGGATTCAAGCTCAAACCTTGGTCTTTTGCGGATTTAATCGACACGGGTTGGAACTCGTCCAAGAAAGACGAGCAACAAAGCACGCGTCCGCATATGCCGATTCCGCTTAACATCTTCGCCTCGTCGCGAACGCCGATTTGCCTGAGCTCTATACGCATTCTGAATGTTGCGGCAAGGTCTTTTACAAGCTCGCGGAAATCCACACGTCCGTCAGCCGTGAAAAAGAAAATTACTTTGCTCAAGTCAAACGTCAATTCAACATCAACGAGATGCATTTCCAATTTATGCGCTTTAATTTTATCCAAGCAAATTTCTTTTGCTTCTTCTTCGCGTTTTAAGTTTGCGATTTCTTGCTGCGTGTCTTCGGGCGACGCGATTCGAAGAACTTTGCGAATCGGCTGAGTTAATCCGCGCACGTCGCAGTCGCGTTTTTCCAGCGCGATTATACCGTATTCCGCTCCGCGTCCCGTTTCGACTATTACCGCGGTGCCCTGTGAAAGCTCGCCCTCTGTAAATTTATCCGGGTCAAAATAATATACTTTTCCTACATCTTTAAAACGTACTCCTACAATAACCATAAACTACCTCATCTTCAAAAGCATTAATTCGATTGCAAGCTGCGCGTTTCCGTTTTGCGATAAAATTTTTTTTGTTTTTATTAGTTCCTCAAATTCAAATTTTTGATTAATATTTTGGCGGAATTTTTTCCCGCAATGAATATACAGCAAATCTAAAAATTTTTGCAATTCGTTTTTTTCCAGATGCTCGATTTTTTTATACAGCGAAAACGCTTCGGGAATATCCGCGCCTTTAACGGAATCGGCGATTTCTTCCGCAAGTGATTGCAAAAAAGAATTTTCACCACGAAAATCGCTGAAACCGCGAAATTTTTGAACGACGCAACGTGAGAGAACCGTCGGTAAAAAGTCGTGGGTATTGCGTGCAATAAACAAAAAAATCCCATAGGGAGCAGGCTCCTCGATGGTTTTCAGCAAGGCATTTTGCGCGGCGGGAAGAATAGGTTCATCAATTATAAAAATTTTGTATTCGTATTTGAA
>JAIRVD010000149.1 GCA_031254075.1 Clostridiales bacterium | reverse complement strand
CTGGTCGAAAGAATTAACGAAGAATACCAAAACGCAAGCCGATGGGCGTATATTAATCCGGAAGTCTATCGCGGCGCACCCGTCGATATTGATTTCGAAATTCATATTACACGTCATGTGACAACGCGAACGATTAGAAGTCAGCAATACGACCATATAAATCGCCGCATGATTACGACTTATAATTTTAATACAACTCGCGAAAATTACGGGGTTGTTAACGGGCGAACGGAAAACGGACGTGCCGTTGTAACGGGATTGCCCGTGTCAAATGACCCGATGATTGGCTACGGGATGATGATTTATTACAACGACACACGCGGAAACAGGACATTATCATATGTCAACACTCCGTGGCACAACGCCGAACGTCAAGAAACATTTATTAGATATTTTTATTTTTTGCCCGACAGCCGGAATTTCAGAGTCGGCGAATCCGTGCGTATTTCGCTGGGTGAAAGCCAGTATGAATGGGATTGGAACCAATCGGAATCAAAACCGGTTACCGACGGGCGAATGCTCTACGTAATGGTGCGCGACGGAGTGCTTTCGACCGGAACCGGCAGTGTGCGCGGCGTAAACGTCTCGTTTACCGAAGCCGCAATCAGTAACGCGATTATATATGGAGCGTATTTCGACGGGCAGTATGTTTATCCTATTTCGAACGGTTTAAACATGGGCTTCGATTCTTCGCAGCGCGCGATGGAAATTGACATGCAATTCGATAAGGAAAATTATCGGCCGGGCGAGGATGTGACCGTAAGGATTCAAGCCGCCGCAAACACGCAGGTTTTAATCAGCGTTGTTGATGAATCCAGCTTTATGTGGGAGCATACCGCGAGCTTCCGTAGCAGATTATATTCAAGTGCGCACAGATGGTATTTTAACAATTATCAATTTGCGTCGCATCGTCAGCATGATTTCGGCTCGGCGGGTACCGGAGCGGAAGGCGGCGAGGGCGGGGGCGACGACGAAGTATCTTTCCGCGAAATATTTACGGATAATCCGATTTTCGAATTAGTACAAACCAACTCGAACGGCAGAGGCGAGTTCACATTCACCTTGCCCGACCAAATTACTTCGTGGCGTGTAACCGCAATTGCGTTAACGCAAGACGGTTACGCGGGCGATATTCGTGAAAATATTATTTCGTCGTTGGATTTTTATGTAGACCTGCTTCTTACAAATGAATATATCGCGGGCGACGACATAGCCGCCGCAGTAAGGGCATATGGCGGAAGCGGCGCGGTTGCGTTCAATTTTTCCGTTTTCCGTGACGGCGAAAGAATTTTTACCGAGGCACAAACAACTCCCGGCAGAGCCGTTTTTAACGCGGGAAAATTACCAGAAGGTGAATATACGATGCAAATTATCGCAACGTCGGGAACGCGTCGCGATGCCGTTGAACTTCCGTTCAGCGTAGTTCAGTCCGCGCTGATTATTCCTAACCGTGTGACATTTGAGATTTCTCCCGATGATTTCGCGGCGGCGCATCCAAGCAGTTTCAATATGCGCGAACTACCCGTTCGCGTTTCATTGGTAAACGCCAATATTATGCCGCTTACAAGAATTCTGCGCAGTACAGCGAGTTGGAATTCGTTCCGTACCGATAATATCGCCGCTTCGGCCTTCATGGATTATTTTTACACCGGCGAAACGGATATAAATGCTGTTCAGGCGCGAATCCACGCGCGAAACGGCGGAATTCCCGAATTAACCTACGAAGATGCGAATTTCTTATATACTGCGCGTTTTGTCGCTTCGTTCCCGGAATATGCAGACCGCGAAAGAATTCTGCGATATTTGCGCACGGATTTTGAAGACACGTCGGTTAATCGCGCCGCCGCACTATTGATGATGGCAGGAATCGGCGAACCCGTTTTATTGCAAATTCGCGAAGAAATCGGCAATACAAATATGAACGACACATTAACCGTGTTGTTCCTTTCCGCCGCGCTTGCCGCAATCGGCGATGACGCGGGCGCAGCGGAATTGGCGGAAAAGATTCGTATCACACGGGATTTAACCGACGTTCAAGCAGAGCTCGCAAATACACTGTTGTTTTTCATAAATACATCCGTTAATCCGCAAAAGGCATGGGAGCGCGTCAGCCAAGGCTTTACCAACCAATTTGTAAGCGATACTCCCGAACGAATCAATTTCGTGCGCCGCGTTCGTCTTTTGGGCGATACCGTCTCAGAAGTGCAATATTTTCTGAACGGCGAAACCCACACAGCGCGTCTTGAAAATTTCGGACGCGTGAATCTTCATCTTTCGCACGAACAATTCGAATCGTTAAACCTGACTCCGATTGACGGCGAAACACAAGCGCATTTCAATTATTACGGCTACGAACCCGCAATCTCAGACGCCTCCGCCGAAAATATTTCCATCACAAGAACAATTGCTCCCGACGGCGATTTCGTTCGCGTAACCCTTAATGTTACCCTTCCGCCGAATTCGCGCGATTTTTTCACAATCTATGACCGCCTGCCGTCAAATCTGCGCTACATCCAAACGCGCGAAAGATTCCAAAACAATCAGCCGTGGTTCTCTGTTCGCAACACACAACGCCAACTCATTCAAGTCCATCTTTCCGCAGGAATCAACCAGCCCAATAACCGCGTAATCACCTACCGCGCAATGCAGTTATTCGAAGGCGACATGGCAGACGGCGTAACATTTATTACAAATCACAGCAATACCGTTTGGGGAAGCACAGAAACGCGAAGGTAAGCAAAACACCGCTTGAGGTATGGATTTTCCCCAAGCGGTGTTTTTTATACTTCAAACTGTTCAATTTGCTTTTCTACCCAAGCCACGTCTTCACCACCTTTACACTTGGAGCTGTTGTAATGACTGCAAAAAATTTTTTATCGGGAGTTGTTTTTGCTTTATTTTTCATTTTTATTTTTATTGATACGACCTCTGAGACACCGCCCGCAATCCCCGAGGTTATTGAAACGCGTCACGCGATTTTGAATATTTCGCATCAAACTTTTCTGTATTCTGTGGAGAATGCGCGTGAGTATGAGGTTAACGGGATTATTGCTGCGGGGGTTGTGCCGCATCACACCACTGCCGCTGTTATGATTAGCGGCTTTTTTTCGTGCGCGGCGGAATTTGCGGATTATTATGACACGGTGATTATTCTCGCGCCGAATCATTCGGGCGGTTTTGCCGAAATTATTGCTTCCGAACGCGATTGGGATGTCGGCGACGGTGTTTTCACAAACAGAAGCTTCGTTGCCGACTTAATTAGCGCAAATGAAAACGCGGCGATTAGCCATTCGCATATGGAAGAAGACCATTCGGCTTCCGTTTTGATTCCGTATGTACATTATTATTTGCCGAATACACAGGTTGCGACGGTTTTGCTCAGTCGTTCGCTGAGTTTTGACGGCACGATTGATTTTGCTCGTTGGCTGGAAAATTGGATTGCCGAATCGGGCGAAAATATTTTGCTTGTTGCTTCGATTGATTTTTCGCATTTTCTGACGCCGCAGGAATCAATTGAAAAAGACCGCATTACGGCATACGCAATCGCAACACGCGACTACCGAATGATTCACAGCCTGAATGACGCGCATTTAGATTCGTCGGCATCGTTGATTGTTTTTTTGCAATACCTTGATGCGCTCGGAATCGACCCGCAAATAATCGACCACACAAACGCCGCGGAATTCTTGAACGCGGGAATCCCCGAGACTACTTCGTATAAAATAATAATCGGAGAATTGGATTGAATTTATTTTTCGTCTGTAATACTATTACATCATATGACAGCGAAAAAATTATTAAAGCAATATTTCGGCTACGATGAATTTCGCGAGGGGCAGCTTGAGCTGATTGACGCGATGATTAGCGGCGGGGATGTTTTGGGAATTATGGCGACGGGTGCGGGAAAATCTTTGTGTTATCAGATTCCCGCGATGATTTTGCCGGGTGTGACATTGGTGATTTCGCCGTTGATATCGCTTATGCGAGACCAAGTGCAGGCACTTGCCGCGAGCGGAATTCCCGCTGCGTTCTTAAACAGTTCGCTTACGGAAAAGCAGTGGAATAAGGCAGTCCAAAATGCGAAAAACGGTATGTACAAAATTATTTACGTCGCGCCGGAACGCTTGTTCACATCTTCGATGACTGAGCTTGTGTGCGGGCTTGATGTTTCGTTGATTGCGGTGGATGAGGCGCACTGTATTTCGCAATGGGGGCAGGATTTTCGCCCGAGTTATTTGGATATTCCGAAATTTGCGGCGGGCTTGCCTGTTCGTCCCGTGTTGGCGGCGTTTACGGCTACCGCAACGCCTCGTGTTCGCGAGGATATTCTTCGCACATTGGAATTAAAAAATCCGCTTGCTATGGTAACGGGATTCGACCGCCCGAATTTGTATTTCGAAGTTCGCCGGCTGAAGGACAAGTATTCATCGTTGGTTCGGTATTTGAGGGAAAATAGCGGCGCGGGAATTATTTATTGCTCCACGCGAAAAGAAACCGACAGCGTTACCGAGATGCTTCTCGAAGATAAATTTTCGGCGGCGCGTTATCACGCGGGTCTTTCGGAGAGCGAACGCAGCAAATCGCAGGACGATTTTCTTTATGACCGCGTGAAAATAATCGTGGCGACCAATGCGTTCGGAATGGGCATTGATAAGTCCGACATTCGATTTATCGTTCATTACAACATGCCGCAAAATATTGAAAGTTATTATCAAGAAGCCGGGCGCGCCGGACGCGACGGTTTGCCAAGCGACTGCATTATGTTTTACGCGCGAAAGGACATTAACACCGCGCTGTTTTTGATTAACCAAAGTGAAAATCCCGATGAAATCGCGCGAAACAGAAAATTATTGAATAAAATGGAACAATTCTGCGAAACGGGCGATTGCCTGCGGCGATACATACTTGATTATTTCGGCGAATCAACCGACGATTGCGGAAATTGCGGAAACTGCAACGATACTTCCGAAGAAATTGACATTACTTCAGACGCGCAAAAAATTCTTTCGCACATAACGCGCCTTAATAACGCAAACAAGCGGTTTATGTTTACACATACTGCCGATATTTTATTGGGAAAATCCGATGATTTCACCGATTTATCCACATTCGGAATAATGAAGGGGACTCCGCGCAGCTACATAAGGAAATTAATCAGCCGTTTGACGGCGTTGAGTTATATCTGCGACGACGGCTATTTAAGCGTTACGCCAAAAGCGAAAGAAGTTCTCTATAATGGTGCTGCCGTCACAATGCGCGGGCAAAAACCCGAAATCACTACAAAAAAAGAAAAGCCGCCGAAAGTAAAATACAATTTTTCCGATGAGCTTTTCATAAAATTAAAAAATCTTCGCTTGGAAATCGCGCGCGAAGAAAAAGTTCCCGCTTTTATCGTTTTCTCTGACGCAACGCTCGTAGACATGTGCCAAAAACATCCGCGAACGGAAGAGGAAATGCTGACCGTCAGCGGAGTAGGGGAGGTCAAACTAAAACGCTACGGTATTCGTTTCATAGAATTGCTTTGCGAAGAAACTCCCGCAAGCGCACCGGGCGAAACAAAAAACTTTACAAAAGAATTATTCATGCAAGAAATCACAATCGAAAACGAATCAATTCAAATCACACGCGTCGCGGATAATTTCAACGCCGTATTCCTAAAATACGGAAAAGAAAAAATAACCGGTGCAAAATTAAATAATCTTCTGCTTGAAGCCGGTTATTTAATAATCGAAAACGGAGTGAAACTTCCAACAAGCCGCGGACGCGAAATCGGAATCATAACCATCCGCCGAAACACCGAACGCGGAAACTTTTCGCAATGCCTGTTCGGTGCGGAGGCACAACGCATTTGCGCGGAGTTGTTAGTGATAACCGGGGATTAACTCCACTCGCTCCAGACTTCGGGTGTGTAACCGACGGTTGCCTTCTTTCCATTGCGGACGATGGGGGTTTTAAACATGCCGGGGTTTTCGAGCAGTCTTTCCTCCACGTCGTTTTTATCGGCGAGGTATTGGATGTATTGATTTTCGTATTCTTTTGATTTTTCGTCGATTAAAGCTGTCGTCCCGCCGACGGCATTTTTTACGGAAGCGTATTCGCCTTTGCTGATGCCGTATTTAACGATGTCAATTGATTGGAATTTTATGCGGCGTTCTTTGAAGTAGCGTTCTGCTTTTTTTGTATCGAAACATTTTGATTTGCCGAAGATTTGAATGTTCATATTGCCGCCTCCGATTTATGATATAATGTCCTAAATTATAAATGATGGGGCAGACAATGGAAACTATTACACTTGTTATCGTGATGGTGGTTTTGGTGTTGTTTTCGTATATAGTGCATGTTTTCGTGAAAAAGATTTCGATGCCGCTGATACAGATTGTACTTGGAATATTAATAATTTTACTGCCGTTTGATTTGCATTTGGAAATTGAGACGGAATTGTTTATGCTGCTGTTCATTGCGCCGATTTTATTTATGGACGGCAAGAAGTTTAAATTGAAGGAATTGAATAATCTCAAAGAGCCGATTGTAGTGATGGCGTTGGGATTGGTAGTGTTGAATGTCGCGTTTTGCGGCTTTTTATTTTACATGCTGATTGACGGAATTCCGTTGGCGGTGGCGTTTTTGCTTGCGGCTGTTTTATCGCCGACGGATGCGGTTTCGGTGAAGGCGATAACGGACCGCATTCCGCTGCCCGAGCGGCTGAAGGGCATCGTTGAGGGCGAGTCGCTGTTTAATGACGCGACGGCGCTTATTGCGTATAACTTTGCGCGAATCGCGGCGGTCAGCGGAATATTCATTGTGGGCGACGTAATCGGGCAATTTGCGTTTGTTGCGTTCGGCGGAATTCTGGCGGGATTCGCCGGAGCGTTTGCGTTGCATTACATAAAAAAGATTTTAAAGCAAATGGACATCCACGAGTTAAATATTTACACTCTTTTGCAAATCATCACGCCGTTTTTGGTTTTCATGGGAACGGAACACATCGGCGCGTCGGGAATTCTTGCGGTCGTAACCTGCGGAATCGTAAACTCGCGTTTATCGCCGCGATTGATTTCGGCGGACGAAGCACGCATTCGGTTTAATTCCGAGGGCGCGTGGGAAACGCTTGTTTTCATGTTAAACGGGCTTGTTTTCATCATGCTCGGAATGCTGGTTGCGGAAACTTTCATCGACGCGTGGCTTACGCCCGATTTCGATGTGCCGACAGCCCTTGCATACACCTTTGCGGTTACGCTGATTTTCGGTGTTGTGAGATTTGTGTATTCGTACATATGTATCGGCGCACACGGAACCGGAAAAGTAAAAAATGCGCTGATTCTCTCCGTTGCGGGAGTGCGCGGCGCGTTGACCTTGGCGATTTGTCTCGCGATTCCGATGGTTATAAACACGGGAGAACCCTTTCCCGGACGCGAGTTAATTCTCTTTATCAGCAGCGGCGTAATTCTTCTTACACTGGTAATCGCAAATATATTTCTGCCGAAAATGGCATCCGAATCCGAGACCGACGGCATGACGCTTATTCATAATTCGCTGAAAAAAGTAGTCGATTCCGCAATGCATTTAATCTACAGCAAAATCACACCGGAAAATCGCGAAACCGTAGACCTGCTGTTAAAATACTTCGATTTCCTGCTGAAAGAAGCCAACCACACAAGCAAGGAAGAAGTTTATCTCAATCTGAAAGAAGCCGTAATGGAAAGCCTGGAACCCGTTCTTGCATTGGAAAACAAGTACAACGACATAGATGGCATGTTAAGCACAAAAATTTTAGATAAATATCATTTGGAATTTATCGCAATCGAAATTCAAAAAAAGCAAATAGAGCTTCTTACAGAACAGGGCGAAATAGATATCGCCACGGCATACAGACTGCGCTCACTGCTTTCGCTCGAAGAAGCCGCCTTATTCGAAGACGACATGGAAGCACGATAAAGGGCTGCCCAAGCAGCCCTTTTTTCATACATGCAGGAAACTGCTTGCGGTTTCCACTTGTTTCCTTGTTTCACTAAATTGCGTGATGTGCAAATGCGGCGACTGCGCAGGTGGGAATTACACATACTGCGCCGAGCGGGTTGCCCCAGAACATTCCGCAATCGTTGTCAATGCCCATCGGAGTCATGGGGTCGCAGGTACATGCGCTGCCAATCGGGCACGCCGGGGGTGCGCC
>JAIRVD010000134.1 GCA_031254075.1 Clostridiales bacterium | reverse complement strand
GGGCAGTTTGTTGACCCGCTGACCCGGATAAACCCGCAGCCATGAACGCGCTTATCACCGTTTTTGGCTGGCTTGTGACCGCCGCAATGATTATCGCGTCAATTGCGCTACATGAATGGGCGCATATTTTCGCAATTCGCTTCATGGGCGGACAAGTCGAAAACCCTAAATTTTTTCCGCTCGGAATGATAGCGAAGGCACGCCGCCTTGAGACTTTGCATTCATGGGAACGCTATGTTATTTACGCCGCAGGTCCCGCCGCTAATTTCGCGGTTGCAATATGGTCGTTTACGGTTTCCGAAATATCATACGTCGGCGTGCCGTGGCTCGACGAACTCGCTTTTTACAATTTCGCTCTCGGCTTTTTCAATTTAACGCCCGCGCTTCCGATGGACGGCGGACGCATCACATGGCAATTCATCGGCAACCGCATCGGCATTCTTCGCACAAATCGCTTTATCACACGCCTCGGAATCGCCATAAGCTACGCGTTCATCGTCCTCGGCTTTGTGCAAGTTATTTTGTTTCCGTTTAACATAACCCTGCTGTGCGCAGGAATGTTCCTTCGCCACAGAAACAAAAACCTCGCTCCCGAACTCACCGCCGCGTTCTATCGCGCGCAAGACGGGAAAAATTCCGAAAACCGCGCGAGAACACTTCCCGTAAAGGAAATTCCCCTACCCCGCGACACCAAAATCAAACACGCCCTCGAACGCATCGCCGGCGATTATTTCATCACCTTTCTCATCGACGGAAAAAAAGAACGCCTGTTGCGTGAACAGACGCTCATTAATTATGTTTTCAAACACGGGATAACCGGAACGGTTGAAGAAATTACTTCAACTTATACTGCGTAACAACTTGTCTCAACAACTCCGACTGGCTCGAAAGCTCTTGCGCCGATGCGGAGTTTTCTTCGCTTATTCCTGTGTTTTGCTGAGTGATTTGTGAGACTGTGGCGATGTTGTTATTGATTTGGGAGATTTCATTGTTTTGCGCACGGCATGATTCGGAGATATCGCGAATGTAGTCGGAGACTTCTACAATTTGCTGAACAACGACTTTAAGAGCATCGGCGGTTTCGTTCGAAACGCGAACACCTTCGGCTACTTTTTGCACAGAGCCTTCGATTAGCGAGGAAGTGTCTTTTGCGGCTTCGGAGCTTCTTCCGGCGAGACTTCGCACTTCTTCTGCGACTACGGCGAAACCTTTTCCGTGTTCGCCCGCGCGTGCGGCTTCGACGGCGGCATTGAGTGCAAGCAGATTTGTTTGGAACGCGATGTCTTCGATTACTTTTATTATTTTTGAAATATTTACCGACGATTCATTTATTTCATTCATTGCATTAAGCATTTCACCCATTGCGGCGTCGCCTGCTTCGGCGTTTTGCTTCGCTTGGGTTGTAATTTCGTGCGCCTTAGAAGCGACTTCGGCATTCGTGAGAGTGTTTTTCGCAACTTCCGCCATAATTGCCGTCAGCTCTTGCACCTCTGCGGATTGCCGCGAAGCACCCTGCGACAAGTTACTGCTGGATTCGGAAATTTGCCTTGCACCCATCGCGACGTTGCTTGCGGAAGAAAGAATATCCGACATATTTGCGTTAAGCTTGTAAATGATATCGCTGATTGCGTCTTGAATCGCGCTGAATTCTCCGATGAATGCGCGTCTGATTTCTACGTTCAAGTTTTGATTTGAAATTTCATATAAAACGCGGTTTATTTCCGCAATGTAAGAAGAAATTTCGTGCTGAGTCGTATTCAGCGCGTTTTTGATTATTCCGAAATCGCCCTTGTAATCGCCTTGCACATCTATGCTGAAATCACCCTTTGAAATATGACTGAGCACATCGGCGGATTCCTTTATCGGTGCGATTACTATTTTCAAAAGATTTTCCATCGAAAGCATTAGTTTTTTCCAACTGCCCTCGCATCCGGAAAAATCAATTTTATGTGAAAAATCGCCTTGCAACGCATGTTCAAGCACGGTGTTGATTTCGTTGTTTACTTTGCGCAAACTCGAATTGATTTTATCCATGCTTTCGTTGATAACGGCTTTTTTGCCGGGGAAGCGTTTCAACTCTTGGTCGAAATCGCCGTCTGCCATTGCATGAAGTTGGTCCATCAAAAGATGCACATCGGAAACGGAGGTTTGCATCATTGTGTTAATGCCCGTCGCCATTTCGCGATATGCTCCGCTATAAGTTGATGTATCCACAATGTAATCAATATCGCCCTCGGACTGCTTTTCCGCCATCTTTTGCATATCGCCGATTATGCTCTGCATTACAAATGCGAGCCTTCTTATATTTTCAGCAAAAAGACCGATTTCGTTTTTCGAATGCGCTTCGATATTTACGGCAAGATATCCGTTTGACAAATCCTCCGCGGCGCGTGTCATTTGGTTGAGCGGCTTAACAATCGACCGAATCGTCGTCACCGAATGAAATGCCAGCAACACTGTGCCGAAAACGGAAATTAAAACAGTATACAAATTGTTGTTGCTCTTTATCGCCTGTGCGTGTTGATTTTCCGCTTCCGCCTGCGCTTGAAGCATTTTCGAAAGAATTGCGAGTTCCTGCGTAACGGAATCGGCGGCGGAAGAAAAACTTCCGCGCATCATTATAATTGCGTTCGCGCCCTGCCCGACTTGTTCCGCCACAGCGACGATTGCCTCAACGTTCGAACGAAGCGGGGCAAGCTGACTGTAAAGATATTGAACGGCTTCGGCTTCATATAGGTCGTTCGTGCCGAATTCGTCGAGAATTTGTTTGTATTCACGAATTTCATTTTCGTATTGCGTTAAATTATCAAGTGCGATTCGTTTAAATTCTTCGTTTTGCTGAGTCGTATTGAAGTCATAAGCCAGCGCGAATAACGCCGTGCGCATTGCGTTAAAGTCGCCGCCCGACGAGCCGACCAACGCAAGCGGACGCGTAATTGCCGCGTAGGCAATTTCATTTTCGTCAGCCAATCTCCGAGTGTTTGTCGCGCCGACGAATGCGATTAGCAACGTCATCACTATAGCCGTTGCGGCAAGAAGTCCCAAACGTTGTTTTATGCTCATTCCATTTGCCCCCTTACATTGCTCATCAGCCAATCCAGCGCAAGTTTTTCCGCATCTGTAAGCACAACGCCCTCCGCAACACGCAGAACCCCTTGGTTATCGTAAATCGGTCCTTCGAATATCGTAAATCCGTTTTGAATTCGCGTACGCGCCGATTGTACGGCTTCCGCCGTTCCGGGAGCAACGTTCATCGTAAGCTCGTCCAAACGAACAACA
>JAIRVD010000088.1 GCA_031254075.1 Clostridiales bacterium | reverse complement strand
TCCTTTCTTACAGTGATATGCCCGAGCTGGGAAGCCTTTTTATGGACGGCGGCTGTATTAACGGACCGATTTCAGAGCTTGACCCGAAGTACCGGGAATTATTAATTTCATATGACATTAAAACAATCGTATTTATACCGTTGTTTTTAAACGACAAGTTTTGGGGATTATTCAGCATTGACGACTGCAAAAGAGAACTCACTTTCTCGGAAGACAATATAAATATTTTGCAGTCGGTAAGCCTGATGATGGCAAGCGCGATAGAGCGCAATTCCTTGGGTGCGGAAATTAGGGAAGTAAACATGCACGCGCAAATTTTATTGGATACAAACCCGCTGTGCTGTCAATTATTTGATAAAAACCATAAAAAGATTGACTGCAATCAAGAAGCGATTCGGCTTTTCGGTTTTAGGGATAAGCAAGACTTCTTGGAAAGGTCACACGAATTGTATCCGGAATTTCAACCGGACGGTCAGCGTTCTAATGAAAAAATTGCAGGGATTCTTCATGCGGTATTTAAGGAAGGCTACCGTTCCTTTGACTGGACGTACAAGTTGTCTGACGGCACATATATGCCGGCACATGCTACGCTTATAAGAGTTAAGTATGGAAACGAATATGTTGTGGCAGGGTATACACGTGATTTGCGCGAACATAACCGGATGATGCAAGAGATTGAATACCGCAACGAACTTATAAGTATTACAAACCGCGTTGCGTTTTCACTGCTTACGCCGATAGATATAGACGATTTTGAAAAATCACTGTTGGAAAGCATGGAGCTTTTAGGCCGCTATTCCGATGTAGACCGTGTTCAAATCTGGCAGAACGAAGAACATGACGGTATTCTTTATTATGCCCTAAGACATGAATGGCTTTCCAAAAACGGACGGGTTAAAGCCCCCGCCGTCGGAACAAAACTACCGTACACTGACTCATGGAAGGAACTGTTATTGCGGGGGAAATATATAAACGGGCCTGTTTCGGAATTGCTGCCTGAAGACAGGGAGCTTATGGAATCCATCGGATTAAAGTCCGTTTTGTCTATTCCGTTATTTTCCCACGGAAAGTTATGGGGAATGTTTTGCATGGACGACTGCGTAAATGAACGCCATTTCATTGAAGATGAAGTAAATATGTTAGCGTCAGCCGGTTTGATGCTGGTAAACACCATTACGCGTCTGGAGCAATCCATTCAGCTTCGCAAAGCGTTTGAACAGGCAACCGTGGCAAGCAAGGCAAAGGGAGATTTCCTTTCTGTAATGAGCCATGAAATGCGGACGCCGATGAACGCAATTATCGGCATGACGGCAATTGGAAAGAAAACGAATGATATCAACCAAAAAAATCACGCGCTGAATAAAATCGGCGATGCTTCGTCACATTTACTCGGCGTAATAAACGATGTTCTGGACATGGCAAAAATCGAAGCAAACAAGCTCGAACTCGCACCCATCGAATACAGTTTTGAAAAAATGCTGCAAAAGGTTCTTGCGGTCGCAAACTTACGTGTAGACTAAAAACATCAAAAACTAACCGTAAACGTAGACAAGAGTATTCCGCCGTTCCTTATCGGCGACGACCAGCGGCTGGCACAGGTATTAACAAATCTGCTTTCCAACGCCGTAAAGTTCACGCCCGAAGGCGGCGAAATCCTGCTTGAAGCATCCTTGTCCGGCGAAACCAACGGACATTGCGAATTGTTTGTTGCCGTTTCCGACAATGGAATCGGGATTTCCGACGAGCAAAAGGAAAAACTGTTTTCGGCGTTTGAACAGGGTGACAGCGGAATCGCCCGAATTTATGGCGGCACCGGCTTAGGGCTTGTTATTACAAAACGCATAGTCGAGCTTATGGGCGGTAATGTTTGGGTAGAATCGGAATCAGGCAAGGGCGCGCGTTTTATGTTCACAGCCAATGTCAGGCGAGGCGGCAGAAGCAGTAGCGATAAAGAATCAAATAAACCGGAAACCGGCAGCAACAGCTTTGACGGCAAAAAGCTGCTGGTTGCCGAAGATGTTGAAATAAACCGCGAAATACTGCTTGCCCTTTTAGAAGATACCGGACTAATCATCGACTGCGCCGAAAACGGCAAAGAAGCATTTGAAATGATTAAAGCCGCCCCCGAAAAATACGACATCGTTTTAATGGACGTACAGATGCCGCAAATGGACGGCCTTGAATCATCACGGCGCATTCGTGCGCTGCCGAAACACAAGCGCGAAAAACTTCCAATCATTGCAATGACCGCCAATGTTTTTAAAAACGATATCGAAGAATGCCTTGCGGCAGGCATGGACGACCACATAGGCAAACCTCTTGATATTGATAATGTGTTTGAGAAGCTGAGGAAATACTTATTGTAAAATACTTTTATGTAGGCGCATTTAGAACCCATGCGTTCGCAGAATTTTCAACCTAACATTGCAGGGCAAGGGCATTTATCAAATCTGTAATATTTTAGCAGAGGATAAGGTGCTTGTACCCTCTCACTATCTGAAAACGAAAGGCAACAGCAAATGGCAAAGTATAAGGACGCAAAGTTAGTAAATCGCTCTC
>JAIRVD010000057.1 GCA_031254075.1 Clostridiales bacterium | reverse complement strand
GCGCGGAAATGTGCGAAGCCGCGGTGCTGTCGGTCTCTACCAACTCGTAAACGAAACCGCCCCGATTCGTGTAACCGTAAGCGGACCGCGTTCTCTTATCTCATCACTCACCTCTGACTCAATCGACCTTGAATTTGACCTGCGCGCGTTGCCTATCGGTATTCACACCGTTCCGCTCGTAGTTGAGCTTCCCCCAAGACTTTCGCTTGTAGGCTCACCGCCCGTTCTGGTTGTTCAAATACACGAACCCGCCGCAAGCACAAACGGTGATAATGAAGAATTGACGCCGATTCCTTCGCCCGAGCAGGGAGAAGAAATCGACGACGAAGATATAGAAGAACCGCCGGAAGACGCGGTTGAAGAAGAGGACGATGCCGTGTGAATTCCGAAAAATTTTTACAGCTCGATAAACCCGGGCGATATGTCGGTGGCGAAATAAATGCCGTCATTGGTAAAGAAAAGAAAAGCGAAGGCTTGACGCGTTTCGCTTTTTGTTTTCCCGATGTTTATGAAATCGGGATGAGCCATTTGGGTTTGCAGATTTTATATTTTTTTATGAATCGGCGCGAGGATGTATTTTGCGAGCGGGTTTTTATGCCGTGGCTGGATATGGCGGATTTTTTGCGAATGGAAAAAGAGCCGCTGTTTGCGCTGGAGTCGGGCGACGGGTTGTGTGAATTTGATTTTATCGGGTTTACATTGCAATATGAGATGAGGGAGACGAATGTGCTTGCGATGTTGGAGCTTGCAGGGATTCCGTTGCGGGCGGCGGAACGCGGCGACGAGTTTCCGGTTATTTGCGCAGGCGGTCCGTGCGCGACAAATCCCGAACCGATGGCGGAGTTTATTGATTTTTTTTACATCGGCGACGGCGAGGCGAGTTTGGATGAAATTTTATCAAGATACGCGAGTCACAAAGGGAGCAAAAAAGAATTTTTAGAGAAAATTACGGATATAGCGGGTGTTTATGTACCCGCTTTTTATGATGTTTCCTATGGTGAAGACGGAACTTTGGCGGAATTTTTGCCGCGTGCGGGAACGAACGCGCCGGAAATCGTAAAACGTGCTTTTCTGCCGCGATTGGAATATTTTCCGGAAACACTGATTGCTCCGCTGATTGAAACGACTCACGCGCGTGCGGTGATTGAGCTTGCGCGCGGATGTATGCGCGGCTGTCGTTTTTGCCAAGCGGGATTTATTTATCGTCCGATGCGCGAGCGCAATGCGGGCGAACTTTTGGAGCAGGCGGAAAAAATTTTGGCATCAACGGGCTATGAAGAAATTTCGCTGCTGTCGTTGAGCGCGTGCGATTATAAAAATTTTGAGGAGCTTGTTGACGGGCTGTTGGAAATTTGTACGAAGAAACGTGTAAATATTTCGTTGCCGTCAACGCGTTTGGATGCGCTTTCGGCTTTGGCGAAAATTCAGACGGTGCGGAAATCTTCGCTTACCGTTGCTCCCGAGGCGGGAAGTCAACGTTTGAGAGATTCGATTAATAAAAATTTAACAGAGGAAGAAATTTTAGACGGATGTTTCCGTGCGTTCAAGGCGGGTTTTGATAAAATTAAATTGTATTTTATGGGCGGCTTGCCGTTTGAAGAGCGCGAAGATTCGCTTGCGATTGCGGAACTTTGCGGGAAAATCGTGGACAAGTATTATGAGCTTTCGCATGAGGAACGCAAACGTCCGGTCAGCGTGAGTGTCAGCACATCTTGCTTTGTGCCGAAACCGTTTACGCCGTTTCAGTGGGCGGCGCAGGCTACGCACGAGGATTTCGCCCGCACACAAAGGGAAGTCAAGGCAAGCATTCGAAAAAAGCAAATTGCGTATCGCTATCACGATTCGAAAACCGCGCAAATCGAGGGTGTTCTTGCACGCGGCGACCGCCGTGTTTCTGCCGCAATCGAAAACGCGTACAAATCAGGCGCGATTTTCGACGGCTGGACAGAACATTTCGACTACGAAACATGGCTCGACGCATTCGAAGAAGCCGGCATCGACCCCGCGTTCTACGCAAACCGCGAACGTTCCGCCGACGAAAAATTCCCGTGGGATTTCATTGACATAGGCGTTGATAAAAAATTCTTACGACGCGAATGGGAAAAATCACGCGAATGCAAAATTACATCCGACTGCCGAAATCATTGCGCAAACTGCGGCGTCGCGTGCCATGTATCTTAGCAAAATAATTTTCCCGACGGATGACCGCGAGACCGATTTTATTTGGGGAATTCGGCGTACATGTTATGATTCGTACTATCCGTTTCGCACGCTTGCGATTAACGGACTTACGAGAATCGACTTCGCACCCGTTACGATTTTGTACGGCGGGAACGGTTCGGGGAAATCGACCGCGCTTAATGTGATTGCGGAAAAAATTTCCGCGCGCCGCGATTCGGTTTTCAACCGAACGAATTTTTATGAAGACTATGTAAAAATGTGCGAAGCCGAAATCGACGCACCTGACGAAATTCGCATAATCACAAGCGATGATGTTTTCGATTACATGCTGAACATTCGCAATTTAAATGAAGGAATTGATTCAAAACGCGAAGAAGTTTTCAAGGATTACCTAAACTCGAAATATTCAAAATTTCAAATGCAAACCATGGCGGACTACGAGCAAATAAGAAAAGTTGTAAACTCGCGGCGAAAAACACAGTCGCGCTACGTTCGCGACGAAATGCCGGACAATATTCGCGAATACTCAAACGGCGAAAGCGCGTTCAAATATTTCACCGAAAAAATTTCCGAAAACGGACTTTACATTCTCGACGAACCCGAAAACAGCCTTTCGCCGAAACGCCAACTGGAACTCGCGCAGTTTATCCAAGATTCCGCGCGTTTTTTCAACTGCCAAATAATCATGTCAACGCATTCGCCGTTTTTGCTTGCGCTGAAAGACGCAAAAATTTATAACTTGGATGAAAACCCCGTTACAATAAAAAAATGGACAGATTTAGAAAATGTAAGGGCTTTTTATGAATTTTTTGAAAAGCACAGGGAGGAATTTCAATGATAAAGAACCACTTCACCGCGACGGGAATTGTTTTCAACGACGACGGCAATGTGCTGATGGTTAAGCATAAGAAATTCGGAAAATGGCTGCCGCCGGGCGGACATATAGAGGAAAACGAGTTGCCGTGCGATGCGGTTTTGCGTGAAATTTTCGAAGAAACGGGTGTAAAGGCGCGTGTAGTTTCCGCTACGTTCGATACGGATTCCATGGTTGAAAAACGCTGCAAAGAATTGCCTGTGCCGCTCACAATTCAACTGCAAGACATCGAAGGCGATGGTTCGCATAATCATATTGATATGATTTACCTTTGCCGCGCCGAAAATTCCGCGCTTAAACCGCAAGAAAACGAAATTGACGGCGTCGGATGGTTTTCGCCGTCGCAGGTGATTGATGAGCTGGAAACATTCGAAAATATTCGCAGTTCCGTGGGAAAAGCAGAAGGAATGGTGATTATATGAATATTTTGGGAATTTCGGGAACGCCGCGCAAGGGCGGGAATTCTGAGATTTTGTTGAATGCGGCGATGGAACCTTTTGCCGAGAACGGGTGGAAGGTAACGAAAATTTTGCTTTCGGAAAAGATAATAAATTGTTGCACGGGTTGCGAAGCCTGTTGCAAAACAAAGAAATGCTTTATCAATGATGAGATGAATGAAATTTATGACGCGCTTGATAAATGCGACGCGTTGATAATTTCCGCACCGGCGTATTATCGAAATGTTCCGGCGCAGTTGAAGGCAGTGATGGACAGAACATTCGCGGTAAGAGAAAAATTTCCGCTGAAAGGAAAATTGGGCGGAGCGATTTGCGTCGGGCGTGGGCAAAGCGGCGGACAGTGCATCGTTTTGAATATTATTCATAACTATTATTTGTCATGCGGAATGTTATGCGTTCCGGGCGAATTGAACGGCGTTTCCGCCGTTGCGGATAAACCGGGCGATATTTTAAATCAGCCGCAAAGATTGGAACAGGCGAGAATTTTAGGCAGAAATATTTTGAAACACATAAAGGACGTTCGATGATGAGAGTAAGACTACGCTTTTCGAAATCCGAAACATTGCGCTTTATCGGGCATTTGGATTTTCTTCGCGTGTTTCAGCAAACGATTCGGCGTGCGGAATTACCCGCGGCGTTTTCGCAGGGATTTAATCCGCATTTGCAAATTTCGTTCGCGCTGCCGTTGCCGCTCGGAATGGAAAGCGTTAACGATTACGCGGATTTAACGCTTGAAAAAGAAATTCCGTTAAACGAAATCACGGAAAAACTAAACGCCGCCGCGCCGAACGGGCTTACGATAAAAAACGCGTATCCCGCCGAAAACAAAGCCGCATCGGTTGTTTGCGCTGCGGATTATTCATTGCAAGCCGCGAGTAATAAATTGGAAGAAGTTTTACAAGCGAGAGAAATTTTCGTCGCCAAAAAAACAAAAAAGGGAATAAGAAATACAGATATTCGTCCGGATATTCTATCCATTGAATCGTGCGGCGATTTTATTTTAATTCGCCTTTCCGCAGGAAGCGCGCGTTTTTTAAATCCTCAAACCGTTTCAGAATTGTTGCTTGACGAGAAAAAGACAATCACGCGTTTAGAATTATTTCAGCAAAATGAAAACGGCGAGTTGGTAACATTATGAAAAAATTGCTAATCGACCATAACACCGACGGAATTTTCGTTGCGTTAGCGGAAAACGAAAAGCTTGTTGAAATTTTCGTTGAGCGCAATGCGGAAAGCACGAATGAAAACGGCTCATGGGTGGGGCGAATCATCGTCGGGCGGATTAAAACAATTTTACCGGGTCAATTTGCGTTTGTGGACATCGGCGGAAAGAAAAACGCGTTTATTAATTTAATGAAAGGACATGGATTAAAGGCGGGGCAGGCTGTTATGGTGCAGGTTGAAAAGGACGCTGTCGGAACAAAGGGCATGTGTGTGACATTGGAAACAACGGTAAAAGGGCGTTTTATCGTGCTTGCGAAGGGTCAGACGGGGCAAACGCCGAACGTCGGCGTTTCGCGAAAAATTATCGACTTAAAGGAATCACGCCGTTTGAAAAAAATCGTTAACAAACATTTACCGCACGGATTTTCGGCGATAATTCGCTCGAACGCGGCAGGGCAAACGACGGACACAATCTCGGGAGAAATCGCGTCGCTGCACAAAATTCACGCGGAAATCATTTCGCGCGCAGAGTTTTTAAAACCGCCGGCGACACTTTATCCCGTTTCGGAAAACGCGGCGTCGGAAATCGCGACGGTTTCAAAAAATCTTCTTACCGATATTCTTTCAGAAGAGATGGAAGTTCACATCAGCACAGAATGCGATAATTTTTTCGAAGCGCAAGCAAAAGGAATTCACGAATTTCTTCCTAATTTAAAAATTACGCGTGAGAATTTAAATTTAAAAAGACAAATAGAAAAACTCGAAAAAGAAGTTCGATTGCCGTGCGGCGGATTTATCACGATAGAGCAAACCGAGGCGTGCGTGGTAATCGACGTAAACACGGGCAGCAATGTGGGTAAAATCGACTACAGCGAAACGGTTTTGGAAACAAATCTCGAGGCGGCGGTGCAGATTGCGGCGCAGCTTCGGTTGCGAAATTTATCCGGAATAATCATCGCGGATTTTATCGACATGCCAAAAGAAGCCGATAAAAATCGACTTCTTGACGTTTTAGCCGCAGAAATAAAAAAAGACAGAATAAAAACGGAAGTCTCGGGTTTCGTCGGACTTGGAATGGTTTTGCTGACGCGGCGCAAAACCCGTCCGCCGATTGCCGAATTATTTGAAAAAAATTGCCCGCATTGCGGCGGGCGCGGGAAAATTATTTTATTTTAAAAATTCTTTTCAAAAAATTGCTGACGAAACGCGGAACTTTAACAACTCTGATTTCCATAAAATCACCTCTCAAGTTACCTCGCAAATACATACCAAAATCCCAAAATCACCAGTGCCGAAGCAATCAAAAATCCCCAGCCCGGCATCATAAACTGAATAATCATTCCAACGCCCACGAAGAAAAAAATAAGCCCCAATAACCTTTTTTTTCGACACATTTTCATGCCTCCTCGCAGGAATATTCTTACATTCCCCTGCATACTTGTATATTATGTAGGTTTGCACTTTTATTGCATGTCCTAATATGTTAAACTTCATCTCACAAAAAAACTTTTAAAGAAAGCAGGCGGTTACACATGGTAAAATTAGGAATTAACGGGTTCGGACGCATCGGACGCTTGGCGTTTCGTTACGCCATGACTTGCGAGGACGTTGAGGTTGTCGCAATAAACGACCCATTCATCGACCTCGACTACATGGTTTACATGCTGAAATACGATTCGACGCATGGAAAATTCCCGGGCGATGTTAAAGCGGAAAACGGAAAACTCGTTGTTAACGGAAAAGCAATTACGCTTTATGCCGAAAGAAATCCCGCCGACATCGGCTGGGCAAAAGACGGCGTAGAATACGTTACCGAATGCACAGGAATCTTCCTTACGCAAGAATCCGCGCAAGCCTACCTCGACGCGGGCGTGAAAAAAGTTATTCTCTCCGCACCCGCGAAGGACGATACCCCAACCTTCGTTATGGGCGTAAACCACACAAAATACACGAAGGACTTGAACATCGTTTCGAACGCAAGCTGCACAACAAACTGCCTTGCGCCGCTGGCGAAAGTTATCCACGATAATTTCGGCATAACCGAAGGCCTTATGACAACCGTTCACGCCACAACGGCAACCCAAAAAACCGTTGACGGTCCCTCCTCCAAAGACTGGCGCGGCGGACGCGCTGCTTCCGCAAACATCATCCCGTCATCCACCGGCGCGGCAAAAGCCGTCGGTCTCGTTCTTCCCGAACTCAAGGGCAAACTCACAGGCATGGCGTTCCGCGTTCCCACAACCAATGTTTCCGTCGTAGACCTCACAGTTCGCCTCTCAAAACCCGCAACCTACGACCAAATTAAAGCCGCCGTAAAAAAAGCCGCCGAAGGCGAACTCAAAGGCATCCTCGCCTACACCGAAGACGCAGTAGTCTCCACCGACTTCCTCGGCGAATCCTGCACAAGCACATTCGATGCCGCCGCAGGCATCGCCCTCACCGATAACTTCGTAAAACTTATCGCGTGGTACGATAATGAGTGGGGTTACAGTTGCAAACTCATTGACTTGGCACGTCATATGAATACGGTTGACAGTAAGTAAAAACGTTGTAACTTCAAGGGTTTCGCGGTCTTACCGAAGCGAGACTTTCGCGGGATAAGAATTTTTTGGTGGAAATAACTTTCATTTGCAGGAACAACTACGAAAGTTTTCATTCCCGCCGGTGGAACCCCCCCCCCATTATTTTCAACAGCACCTTTTTTTGGATATGGCTATTCAAAAAGGGGTGCTTTTTATGTTGCTGTCAACAATCAAAGAAGAATTTATTTTCAACTGTCAGTACAGAAAATTATCAGAAAAAACTACACAGAATTATTCAAAGCAACTAGATTGCCTACTGTATTTACAATAGGCGAAAAAATATTCACAATTATGAAAAGGGGTGACTTACAATTTCAGATTTAACAAGCTTGAATATAAAGATTGACCGCCGCGTTAAGGCAGAAGCAGATACGGTTGCCAATTCAATGGGAATGACTTTAAGCACGGCAATAAATGTTTTTGTCCGCCAAATGATAAGCGAACGGGCAATGCCGTTTCAGCCTAAGTTAATAAAAGGACTATCGCTTAAAGAAACATTACAGGATGCACATGCTGAAGCGATTATTAATGGAACAAGTGAAATGACAATAAGCGAAATAAATGAAATAATCGCGGATTGTAGGCGTGAAATGCGAGGGGAAAAATGAAACGAGTTGTTATAGATACAAACGTGCTTATTTCATCAGCCCTTAAATTAGAAAGCAATCCTTATCGAATTATGAGTTTAGTGTCCGATGGAGAGTTGAAATTATTTTATTGTAAAGAAATTCTTGCCGAATATAAAAGGGTGTAAGGAAGTGCAGCATGAGTGCGATAAACGTAACGGTAAAGGTTGACGAAGACGTAAAGCGGGAATTTGATGTTTTTTGTAATAACGTAGGTATGAACATTGTTATTGATACCAATGTTAACAGCTGTTTACAATGTACAACTTACTTATAATTTTAACATCAATATTCATTTGCTAATAATTCTTTAAGTCTTAATTTACTTAAATTGATATCCATTTCACCAACCCGTGTTTTCATGAACGAACCATGACAATCCGAACCTGCTGTGATTAGCAAATCATGTTTATCGCAAATTTCTATACAAACCTTCGTTATTGCTTCTGAATGTGATGGATAATAACATTCGATACCATTTAACCCGAGTGAAACTATACGCATTAATTCATCTTTGAAATTATTTATGTCAGACGTATCAATCATGTTACCCGGATGCGCCAATACAGCATATCCGCCAGCCGATTTAATTCTATAAGCAGTCGCGGCAATAGTAGAAAAACCTGTTTTGCTGAAATCCATCATGCCATACTTCGGAAAAAACTGCATACCTTCTTTCAAATTAGAAGTTAAGCCCTTGCTTATAAAATAACTTAATGCTTTAAAACCGCCAAGACGTCTGTCATGTGTGTATTTCATGTAATCTTCCAATGAAATATCGGAATAATCGGATTGCATTAATTCAATTAATTTAACACTTGTTTCGTCAAGCAAAAAACGAGTATGTTTAATGAATTCGGTAAACTCGACATTTTCAATATCAAAACCATATGCGAGTATGTGAAAATCTGTCCCACCTTCCAAAGTGTTTATTTCCACCGCAGGTATATATTGTATACCATTATCCTTACACAATTTCCGAATCTTAATGCTCCCGTCAAGCGCATTATGGTCAGCAATCGCTAATAACCCTACATCATTTGAAACAGCAGCTTCCATTATTTCGTCCGGCGACATGCTGCCGTCTGAATAAAATGAATGAACGTGCAAATCCGCAAACGGTTTATCCATTATTTCACTCCTAATATAAATTTTCCTCTTATTTTTATATACCGCTAAACGGCAAGCAATTCAAGTGGCAATGAAAGCGTGAATTTTTTTACAGCATGGATATATTCGCCGAATACAAGCGGGTATTCTCGTGTAAGCGGCTAAACATTGACGAAGAAACGCAATTTGAAATGCTAAGTTCAATAGAGATTTTTGGAATATTAATTGACCCGCCCGTTAGCACTATGCCAATGAGGGACGAAACAGATAGAATGTTTTACGATACGGCAAAGGCAAGCGGGGCAACGAAGGGAACGCCTATACCCGAAGCCACCGCCGTTTTTTATGCATTTCGATTGACATTGTATATTCACGCAATATACAATGTAATAAATATAAAAAGAGGTGTTGACATGGCACAGGCAACTTTGTCAATAAGAGTGGACGAGGACGTAAAAAAAGATGCTGAAATCTTATCAGCAAAATTGGGTTTAACATTATCAGCGGTTACAAACGTATTTTACAGGCAGTTTGTTAGAACGCAGGGACTCCCTTTTCCTGTCACTGCGGTTGAAGCACCAAAATATAAGCATATACCACTTAAAGAGCGGTTAAAAGACTTTAAGGGCGAATACGAATTTGAAGAATGGGATACAGGGGTTGCTGTGGGGAGAGAGATAATAGAATGAGCTATAGAGCAAAACAAGGGGATATTATCAAATTGAATTTTGACCCCCAAATCGGTAATGAACAAATGGGCAGACGACCTGCGTTAGTTATCAGCAATAAAACGTTTAATAATTTCACAAAAAAAGGTGCTATGGTATGCCCTATCACGCATACTGACCGTGGCTTACGAATACAAGTCAAACTGGACGGCAGGACAAAAACGCAGGGTGTTGTTATGTGCGACCAAGCAAAAATTCTTGATTTATCGCAACGTAACACTGAATATATTGAATCAGCACCAATGGAAATTATTTTAGATGTTATAGACATAATAAACGGCTTCATTGAAATAGAGGGTTGAAATTTTAGGGTAATGATTGGCATGAAAAAGGAAAGCTACCGTGAATTTGAAACACAGTAGCTTTTTGTATGTTTCGGTTGTTCATCAATAAATGGGAGTGTGCGGGAAATGAAACACGATAAGCAAGCGATGATTAACAGTATGAAAATGAAGCTTGACTTCAACTTGCAATGGGACAGAAAAGCGTTTTTATTTTACATCGTTTCCACCGACTTCCTCGGCGAATTCTGCACAAGCACATTCGATGCCGCCGCAGGCATCGCCCTCACCGATAACTTCGTAAAACTTATCGCGTGGTATGACAATGAGTGGGGCTACAGTTGCAAGCTCATTGACTTGGCACGTCATATGAATACGGTTGACAGTAAGTAAAAACGTTGTAACTTCAAGGGTTTCGCGGTCTTACCGAAGCGAGAATTTCGCGGGATAAGAATTTTTTGGTGGAAATAACTTTC
>JAIRVD010000036.1 GCA_031254075.1 Clostridiales bacterium | reverse complement strand
CAGGAGGGGATGATTGGGCTGTATAAGGCGGTTTTGGATTTCGATGCATTGAAGAACAGCAGTTTTGCGGCGTTTGCGGCGTTGTGCATTGTTCGGCAGGTGCAGACTGCCATAAAGGCGGCGGGGCGGCAGAAGCATATGCTGTTAAACGAGTCGTTATCGCTGGACAATGAAACGGAAGAACCGGGCGAAACGTATATGGACAAGCTTCCGGACAGCCGTGTGACCGACCCCGAGGCGTTATTTATCGGGCAAGAGGCTCTGCGCGACATGGAAAATTTCATTAAAAATAAATTAACAACGCTTGAGCGCAGTGTTTTGATGATGTATATGGACGGCAAATCTCATGCCGAAATTTCGGAGCGGCTATGTAAAAATATAAAATCCATTGACAATACGATTCAGCGGATTCGAAAAAAAATCAGTAAAATAAAACAAGCGCGAGAAACGGAATCGCAATGGCGCTCATGATTTTCTGCCACATGCCGTATTTCGGAAGAATGATACCCGAAATCATCAGCGTTCCGACTGTGAAGAAAACGATGGCGGCAAACAAAACGGGAATAAATTCGAAGCGAACGACACACCAAACCGCCATCGTTACAATCATCATCGCGCCGGGCACGGGCAGACCGGTGAAGAATTTATCGGCTTCGATGATATTGTAATAGGCAAGACGCCACAGCGCGCACATGCAGTAGAAAACCAACGCGCAGATAATTAATATATTTGCGAAAAGCGTGTTTTCTTGGCGAACAAGAAGGTCAAAAACCATCCAAACGGGAATAATTCCACAGGTGAAAAAATCTACAAGTGTATCTACATATTGCCCGAATTCGGTTTGCTGTTTCAATTTCGCGGCGACAAAGCCGTCAACGAAATCCATTATGCTTGCAATCGTCAGAAAAACGATTGCCATGCGTAAATTCTGTTGCGTCAGAAAATAACAGGCGAATATTCCAAAAACTAATCCGAGCGTTGTAATCGCGTTCGGAATATTCATATGCTTCAGCGCGGGAAATGCCCGCACAAATTTTTTTCTCATCTAACTTCTCCCAACAGCTCGCCAACGCGAACTTTTGTTTCGATGCCTTCTGCAGTGCGCGAAACGATTTCAGCGTTCGGCTTGAACGCGCCTTTTTTGAAAAACGCAAGCACAAGCGAACCGCCCGGCTTAAAATAACTCGCAACTTCGCCGCGCGAAACCGGCTGACCGTCTTTGTAGCAATGAACGATGCTTCCTACAAATGTCGCGCCGACTTCTACAAGCACGACGTCGCCGAAATTTTCCGCCGCGAAACGAATAACCGCGCGTTTGTTTCTGCAATATAATTTCATCACGCGGTTAAGCGCGAGCGGGCTCACAGAATACAAATCGCCCTTTATCATTCGCGTGCTTTGAACGACGCCCGCGTCAAAAAAATGCATCCGATGATAATTCGCGGGCGTAAGTCTTATGCTCACCATTGTTCCGCCCGAATATTCCTTCGCGAGCGCGGCGTCAGCGAAAAGTTCTTCCAGTGAAAAATGCGTTCCCTTCGCCGCGATTATTTGCTGCGAATTTATTTCCGAATAAACACTCACAAGCCCTTCGCAAGGCGAACCCAATTCCGCAGCCTCGCCGGGAAAAACAACATCAGTTTTCTCGCGCGCGAAAAATTGCGCGAAATTTTTATATTTCCCGTGACATCCCGTCATATCGACGCCATATTTCTCTATAAAATTCGGAATCCCCTTAGCCGAAAGCGGCGTGCGGCAATAAAGCCCGTAAAGCCGGCTTACCGCCTTACGCTTAACGAGCCACAGCAAACCCGCCCCGCCAACCGGATTCTCATAAATCAACCGCATCAGTCTCTCGGGACAAATCCGCTCCTGCTCTAATTTACCCTCATTGTAAACCCAAATCTGGTGCTTCGTTTTCTTCTTCCTCGAAAGCTTAAATTTCGGTCTGCGTAATTTTATTCCTCGCTTCGGAAGTTTCGGCAGCCTGCTTCGTAGCTGTATCCGCTTCATCCCATGCCCCTTTTCCGTATTACAAAAATATATGTACTCAAACACGATTATAAACGTATTTTTTTTATTTTGCAAAGAAAAAGGTTACCATTCACACGGAACTAAAATTCAACTCTCTTCCGTTTCCTCAAAATCGACCGACATCATGGGTTCGAATTTATCGTGGACGGCTTTGGCGGCTTTGGTGATGTGGCGTTCGTCGATTAGAACGGTGATTTTAATTTCGGAGGTGGAGATTGTTTCGATGTTGACGCCGCATTCGTAGAGCGCTTCGAACATGGAGGAGGCTACGCCTGAGTTGTTAGCCATTCCCGCGCCGACGATTGTGAGTTTTGCGAGGTTTTCGTCCGTGTTTAGGGATTCGTATCCGATTTTTGATTTGTTTGCTTCGAGGATTTCGCAGGCGGTCTTTAAGTCTTGCTTGTGAACGGTGAAGCAGTAATCGCGTTTATCGCCGTCGCCTACGGACAGGAGAATAATGTCTACGAGTAATTTTTCTGCCGCGAGCGGATGAAAAATGCTGTGCGCAACGCCCGGCTTATCGGGAAGCCCCGTTACGCTTACCCTAGCTACGTTTCTGTCGATTGCCAATCCGCTTACCGATAATTGTTCCACCCCTGAATCCTCCTTTATATGTGTGCCGGGTTTTTCGTTCAGGCTTGAACGAAGCACCAAATTTACGCTGTACCGTTTTGCCATTTCAACCGCGCGGTTATGTAGAACTCCCGCGCCGGATGAAGCGAGTTCGAGCATAACGTCGTAACTTATTACATCTATTTTTTTTGCGTTCGAAACGATGCGCGGGTCTGCGGTGTAAATTCCGTCAACGTCGGTATAGATTTCGCACAACCCCGCCTTGAGAACAGCCGCAAGCGCGACTGCCGTTGTGTCCGACGCGCCGCGTCCGAGCGTCGTCATGTCGCCGAAACGGTTTATCCCTTGAAATCCCGCTACAACTATTATATTTCCTTTTTCAAGCTCGGCGTGCAGGCGTTCCGTTTTGATATTTTTTATTTGCGCGTTGTAATGAACACTCGTGGCTTCGATTCCGACTTGCGCGGCGTTAAGTGAAATCGCCGAATGCCCGAGCGATTGCAATGCCATCGCAAGCAGCGCGGCAGATTGTTGTTCGCCCGTAACGAGAAGCATATCCAATTCGCGCCGATTTGCGTCCGCGCTTATTCCCCGCGCTTTTTCCAACAGCTTATCCGTCGTATGCCCTTGCGCCGATACAACCACAACCATTTGATTTCCCGCAACCGCCGACTTCGAAACGCGCCGCGCCACATTCATTATGCGTTCGGCGTTCGCAACGGATGTTCCGCCGTATTTTTGCACAATTAAATTATTCATTTATAATTCCCTTTTCAATAAAAATATTCCACGAATTTATCACAGAACATTGATTTATGCAAGATTTGTTGTATATTATATCCGAGGTGGGGATATGTTTGATAAAATTTCGATAAAAAGTTTATTGATTGCCGTTGCCGTTCTTACGGTTTTAAATATTATCGCAACTGTTACGCTGTTTTATTTACGCGCGGGAGAAAATTCCGAGACAGAAGAAGTTTTTGCGGAAGAAGAAATTACATATGAAAATAATTTTGTGTTGCAGGAAAGTGTTTTTGAAGCTCCCGAACCTACGCCGGAACACACACCCGAACCTACGCCGATACCGACGGCGCGTCTTGCGTTTGTCGGCGATTTGATGTGTCACGACACTCAGCTCGACGCGGCGAGAGTTTCGCCGGGGGTTTACGATTTTGAATATGTATTCGAATATATCGCGCCTTACATACAAATAGCCGATTTCGCAATCGGCAATCTCGAAACGACGCTTTCGCGCGGCAATTTCGCCGGATGGCCTTTGTTTCGTTCGCCCGCTTCTTACGCGCAAGCAATTTTAAACGCAGGCTTCGACATGGTTACGACGGGAAATAATCACAGCTTCGACGGCGGCGTTTCAGGCGTTCGTTCCACAATTGAAATTTTAGGCGAAGTGGGATTACCATTCACGGGAACTTATCTTTCGCCGGAAGAACGCGAAATCATCACCCTCGTCGAAGTAAACGGATTCACGCTCGCGATTTTAAATTTCACAATGCACACAAACGGAATCGAATTTGGCGAAAACAATTTCATGGCGCAAATAATTTATCACGACCGCACCGGGCAATCCGTTATCGACTTTGAAATGATTCGTCAAAGCATGGCACTCGCGCGTGCGCTCAACCCCGATTTTATAGTTGTTCTGCCGCATATAGGAATAGAATATTACGGCACGCAAAACAGTAGATTCGATACGTTCAGCCGCAACGACACGCGCTGGGTAAACTGGATTAACACAATGCATCTCTTCCTCGAAGAAGGCGCGGACATGGTGATAAATCATCATCCGCACACACTGCTTCCGGCGGAATTCGTGTACATCCCGCAGGAAGACGGCTCCGAACGCCGCACGTTCATGGCATATTCGCTCGCGAACTTCGTATCCGGACAACGCACGCTTCCGCGTGAAACAACC
>JAIRVD010000382.1 GCA_031254075.1 Clostridiales bacterium | reverse complement strand
CACCGTTTTCAATATGCGCAAGCACAGCCGCGCCGTTGTTTTGAATTCCGAAAATCGGCAGACGCACGGGCTGAACCACTTCGAATCGCAACGGATTCGTCAGCGTGTCCGTTCCGTATACCGAACTCGCAAACGGAACCTCGCGATGTCTGCCGTTGTTAAAATTAATTATTCCGCCCGAGCCGCTCGGCACAAGCATAAATCCTTCCGCCTTGTCGTCTCCCGCGCCGAAAAATTTCATGAAATCGAGATTAAACGGCTGTGCCAATGTCTCGGTTTTAAATTGCGCCAGCGGCAAATTTGCAATCAGCCTGTCTTCGTCCAAAATAAATTCAACCGTTAAATCAAAGATATTGAATGTAAGTTCCGATTCCATTCCCGAAATTTCATTTGCCGCAATTGTGTCGTCGTATGTCCAGCCGATTTCTTCAAAAATCCTGAGCATATTGTCGGTATGAATCACCGAAGTGCGAATGCCATCCGTCATTTGCATAAAACCGGGCATGTCTTCCGACGGAAACCATCGGTCAATCATAAAACGCGTATCGCTTCCCGGTGCGATATTTGCCATGATGCGTTCTTCAAAATATTCTTCTTCGATGAAAAACGGCAACGCGTCAATTCCCTTATCCAAATTTCCGACAACGTATTGAATTCGAACGCCGTTGTCAATCGAAAAAATTTCGAACTGCTCATACTCAACCGAATCGGGATAAAGCATCCATGGTGAGCGGGTTCGTTGGCGAAACTCGTTGAAAAAATTAAACGCAACGTGCGAACGCATCGCGTTGCGCGCGGTTAAATTCGCGATGCTGTCTTCGTTAAATCCGGGCGGAGTCGAATACCACGTATAATTATTTCGCAAATCATAAACGGCAATGCTTGTGTCACTTTCGTTTATATACAAACGCAAAAATTCATTTTGCGCGGCAAGCGACATTCCGTCAACATCACTTCCCGCAAGCGCGACAAAAGAACGCGATTCACCGAAATTCTGCACCACGGTTAAATGCGAAGAATCGTAAATATCATATGAGTTGATATAAATTACATAGGCAACGATTGCCGCCGTAACTACAGCAACAAAAATAATTCTGTTTCGCCATCTGCGTTTTGTTTGCGCCGAAATGTTCATGGCAACCCCCACGTTGTGTGAATTAATTCTAAACCGGCTATCGAAACATCAGCTCTGTATAAATGCTGTAAACGAAAGTCCAAAGTTGTTGCAAAAGGGTAAGCATCAGCGTAATCAGAAAAACGATTATAATCAGTGCGATAAATGTAAACGCAACGGTGAGCAACGCTTTGCTTGCGGAATAATTGTGAACAACAACAAGCCCCGCAAATACAAGAAACACGAAATAAGCGACGCCGACGGATAAAATCATGACATAGAAGCCGGCTTCCTCGCGCGAAAGAAAATTGCTTAAAATCGTTGCGGGAATAATGGTAAGTATAAGCGGCGTCATCGCATAGCACACAGCCATGAAAATTTCTTTGAAACGCCCCTCGCCGTCCGTCAGCGACGTAACCGACCAATTGCTTACGCAAAATAAAATCAGCGCGACGATAATCGTCATCACTTGCGCGAGACTGTTCATTTCAAGCGGATTTTGCGGATTAACAACAAGCGCCGCGTATTGATTATTTATCGCGTAAGAAAATAAAACGAGAAATAAATTTAAAAACGCAATACGAAATTTGCCTTCCTTTTGAAATTTCATCGCATAAAATCCGTCAAACGGATTAGTAATAATATAAAGCGGCAACTTCAACAATTTCATCACGCATCATCCCCCTTACCGCCTTTTTTTATCGAGCGGAAAATTCTGTAACCCGCATAAAACGCGACAAGCACCATGCCCGCGGTTAGAAAATTAGGCAGGGCTTGTTGCATAACGTCGATTCTGTTGCGCCTGAACGCAACGGAATAGTATCGAATGTCCATTCCGTGTTCCAAATGTTCCATTGCACCGACATTATTGCCCGCCGCAAGCATCGAACGCCCAATTCCGGACCACGCAAGCGCAAAGTTTTCGTCAAGCACGGTTAGTTGCCGCCAAATTTCAACGGCTTGCTGCTCGTGTCCGTCGTATCGCAGCGATATCGCCGAGTTAATTAAATTTCCGTAATCCGTCGGCGCATATTGAATTATTCTGCCATGTCCGTGCGCGTCCAACAGCAGAAAATCATCGCCGATTACTTCAATTGTAACGGGACGACGCGTCATTCCCTCGAGATTGCCCGGTCCCGCGAATACGTATAATAAATTTCCTTCTGAATCGTAAGTGTAAATTCTTCCGCGAACGGAACAAAGCGTCGAATACATCCCATGCGAACGCGCGATTACATCAACAAAAATCGAAGGTCCCATCCGCTCGCCCACGTTGCGCCAGCCTTGGTCGCCGTTTATCACAACGTTTTCGTTGAAATTAACAAGAACATCCTCGCCACGCGGATTTAATCGCATTACCTGATTGTTCAACGGATTATTTTCAACATGCGTTGTATATACAAAACCATATCGGTCAATGTCCATACTCTGAAACTCTCGCGGAATAAAACGATTTTGGCGACTGTTTTGCTCGTCGGTCATTACGAAACGCCAAAATAATTCCAGCGGATTAAATGGGACTTCAATCGTACCGAAATATCCCAAAAACTCTCCGTCGGCGTTAAACGACATTATTCCTTCAAACACACGCTGTACAATTACAAAAACTCGTCCGCCGCGGTCCACAAGCACATGCATCGGAAGAAACACAAAATTATCCTCAAGCCCTTCAACTTGCGGTGCGGTTATTTCACGCAAAAAATTATTTTCCTCATCCAAAATTACAACGCGATTATTCTGATTATCCGCAATGTAAATTTCCATCTCAACGGAAACATAAACCCCAAACGGTCGGTTAAACGCATCCCCAACCCATTCCCCGTCACGATAATATCCGTCAATCACGCGATTCAAATTTAAATCCATATCAAAAACAATTATACGATTATTGCCCCAGTCAACCACATAAATATTTTCCTGCGAATCAACATGCATATCCGTCGGGTCTGTCAGCGGAGTTTCAAGCGCACATGTTTCCTCATCGTGCAATCCGCAAACCCCGCCACATTTCATATTACTGAGCCCAAAAGAACGCACAGGCGCATATGCCGCCGGCGACGGCACCATATATCCCCAAAAATTATACGTATACCCCTGATAGGGCGTATCCGCAAAAACGACAACAAAATTCGCCGTGACAAGAATAATTGCCAAGGCAAGTGAAATTATTATTTTAAATACATTCTTGAACATGACAGAATCCCCCTGTCAACTTAAAAACGATTACACAAATTTCACTGCGGTACCATAAGCCATTACTTCACATGCGCCGTCGCTTACTGCTGCGGTTACGTAGCGTGTGCAGATGATTGCGTCGGCGTTTAAACTTTTCGCTTCTTCCGTCATGCGTTCGGTTGCGATGTTGCGTGCTTCAACCATTAATTCGGTATAGGCTTTCAGCTCGCCGCCTACGATGGATTTTAAACCCGCCATGATGTCGCGCCCGATGTGCTTTGCGCGGACTACGCTTCCCTTTACCA
>JAIRVD010000355.1 GCA_031254075.1 Clostridiales bacterium | reverse complement strand
GCGTTGCAGATGGCGCGGGACAACACTTATGATTTAATAATTTTGGACGTGATGCTTCCTAAAATTGAAGGAACGGATGTGTGCAGACAGATTCGCGAATTCAGCGCGGTACCCGTCGTAATGGTAACTGCGAAGGGCGAAGACATGGATAAAATCATGGGGCTTGAATACGGCGCGGACGATTATATAACCAAGCCGTTTAATATCTTGGAATTAAAGGCACGCATCAAAGCAATTCTGCGGCGGGCCGCTCGCGAGCGTCCCGTTGTGAAAACACATATTATCAACGTCCGTGATGTTTCGATGGACACGCATTCGCGCCGCGTTTTCGTTATGGACGCCGAAATTTACTTAACCGCAAAAGAATACGACCTTTTGGAATTTTTAATGAACAACATGGGTAAGGTTTACACACGCGAATCACTGCTTGCGCAGCTTTGGGGCGCGGATAACACCGGCGATGTTCGTACCGTTGATGTTCACGTGCGCCGCCTTCGCGAAAAAATAGAAGAAAATCCTTCAGACCCGAAATATATTTATACTAAATGGGGAGTTGGCTACTATTTCCGATAAACTGCCTTGGTATCACAGCATAAGATGGCGGCTCGCGCTGAGTTATATTGGACTGAGCATTGTGCCGCTTTTAATTTTTAATTTCTCAATAATGGGTTTTATTACCGATTATTTCGTAAATAACAGAATAAATGTAATTCAGCCGCGCGCCGCGATTATGAGCGATATTGTTTCGGGATTTACGTTCACAAGTCTTCAGCAGGAAGCGTCGATTCGAAGGCTTCGCGACCGCGTAAGAATCCGCAGTTCGGATTGGGGCGTGCGAATAATCGTCGTTGACGATAACGCGCGCGTACTCGACGATTCAAACCGCGACGCGCTTGATTCGCTTGTCGGACAAACACTTTTGCAATCTTCCGTTCTCGAAGCGTTAAACGGAAGGAATTCCACCGTTTTGCATCGCGGCGATGAATCCTTGCTCTACGTCACGATGTCCGCACGCGACGAAATCAGCGGACGCGTCGGCGCGGTTATGCTTGTCTCAAACATTGACGATATTTTTGATTCTCTTTCAGAGTTCCGCGCACGCCTGTATTTGTACAGCCTTGCCGTGGGACTTCTTGTATTTGTACTCGTTTTCGTAATGTCGCACAGAATCATTACTCCGCTGCGGCAAATTGTTCGCGTTGTTCAGCGAATGTCAGCAGGACAGCTTAACCTTCGCATTCCGATTACATCGCGCGACGAATATTCAATTCTTTCGAGAACGTTTAACAACATGACCGAAGAACTAGAACAGGTTGAACGCACACGCGAAGAATTCGTTTCAAACGTTTCGCATGAATTGAAAACACCGCTGACCGCAATAAAGGTTTTAAGCGAATCAATTCTTTCGCAGGAATCCGTTCCCGAAGAAGTCTCGCGCGAATTTATGCAGGATATTTCATCCGAAGTTGACCGAATGGTTCACATAACCAACGACCTTCTCGCCCTGGTAAAAGTAAACCAACGCGAACAAAGCCTAAACATCGCACCGACCGACATAAACAAACTCGTCGAAGACATCCTGAAACGCCTCTCGCCTCTCGCCGAACAAAAAAAGGTTATCCTTCTCTACGAAGAAGTTCGTCCCGTTCAAATCGACGCCGACGAAATTAAACTCGCACTCGCCATTTCAAATATTGTCGAGAATGGCATAAAATATACCCCCAGAGGCGGCACCGTAAAAGTCGTAGTCGATTCCGACCACCAAAGCGCGTTCATCACCATCCAAGACACCGGCCCCGGCATCCCCGAAGAAGAACAGGACAAAATCTTCAACCGCTTCTACCGCATAGACAAAACCCGCGACCGCGACACAGGCGGCACAGGCCTCGGTCTCGCAATCTCACGCTCAACCGTCCTTATGCACAACGGCAGCATTAAAATAAATTCCAAACCCGACGAAGGCTGCGTTTTTGTTTTGAGAATTCCGATTAGAATGAGTTAAAATATTGACCATATTAATGACCGTGCCGACATTAAAAAAAATGGAGCCTGTAAAAATGAAAACCCTCTACCTCTCCGACCTTGACGGAACATTAATTCGTTCGGATGAACGGATATCTGCGTACACTGCGGAAACGATAAACCGTTTTGTTCGCGGCGGCGGTTGTTTTTCGTATGCGACGGCGCGTTCGATTGTCACTGCGTCAAAGGTGACGGCGGGACTGAACGCGGAGTTTCCCGTGATTTGTTACAATGGGGCATTTATTTTCAAAAACGGTACAAATGAAATTTTACTTTCAAATTTTTTTTCAAAAAAAGAAATAGAATTTGCAACAGAAATTTTTATTTCGCAAAATTTTCATCCGATTGTTTACGCTTTCAAAGACGGGCAGGAATGTTTTTCATATATTGAGCGTTGCGTTACGCCCGCAATGAGGCATTTTCTTGACTGCCGAATCGGCGACCCACGCCGCCGCGAAGTTGACAATATCGACGAGCTATACAACGGCGATGTTTTTTACTTTGCGTGCATGGATACGGAAATTACATTGTCGCCGATAAATGAAATTTTCAAAA
>JAIRVD010000241.1 GCA_031254075.1 Clostridiales bacterium | reverse complement strand
CAATCGGGTCAAAAATATTTTCCTTCGCCATCTGCGTAAAATCACGACTGAATTTATCCAGCGTCGGCGTCGATGATTTCGTATTTTTCACCGCGTTAGGGTTCATCGGAAACGGAAACGGCGGCGTGCCTTGCGTGTTTTGCGTTTCGCCGAGCATCGCCATGATATCGTCAAACATTTTTTGCGCGTTAACATTCAACGCCCCAAGAACCGTATTCGCAATCGACTCGGTTTCCTTTAAAACGGAAATCAATAAATGTTCGGTGCCGATGTAATTTGTTTTCATTCGCAGTGCTTCTTGATGACTCTGCTCCAAAATCCGCTTTGTCCGCGGAGTAAAACCCTGCGGCTCGCTTCCGCCCGTTGTCGGCGTTCCGCCGCTTCCCATCGCGCGTTCGATTTCCTTGTAAATATCTTCCGCCGAAACGTTTTGCATTTCTAAAACCTTCGCCGCAACGCTGTCTTCCACACGAGCCAAGCCCAAAAGCAAATGCTCTGTGCCGACATGCGAATGCCCGAACTCCTGCGCCGCAACCTGTGAATTTTGTATTGCCTGCCGTGCTTTTTCTGTAAAAGGACCTTTCATCCTATGTAGCCTCCTTTAAGATGAAAAAATTTCGCGCAAATATGCAGCGCGTGTAATATCACGTTCTTGCTCAGACATCTCTTCGCCTGCGTTGCGTTGAAGATGCCCGGGTTGAATTTCCATCATAATTTGATAAATTTGCTTTGCGGGTTTCGGTGCGTCGAGAATTTTTGTGATAAACCCGAGACGAATATCGGAAAGTAAATCCATCGCTTCTTTTGCGGAAATCATTCTTGCGTTTGATAAAATTCCATATGCTCTGTAAATGGCGTCTTCAAGATATGATTTGCGCGTTGTGAGTAAAGTCTCGCGTGCTTTTTGCTCATTGCTGATTACGTTTCGTGTAACATTTTGCAGCGATAAAATAATTTCTTCTTCCGACTTGCCCAATGTTTTTTGATTCGAAATTTGATAAATGCTTCCCATCGGTGCGGTGCCTTCGCCGTAAATCCCGCGAATCGCAACGCCGAATTTTGTGATTTGCTGAAGCAAATTATTCGATAAATCAGATTTTGTTAAGCATGGCAAGTGAATCATATATGACGCGCGAAGCCCCGTGCCCGTGTTCGTCGGGCAGGCGGTGAGATAGCCGTAGTCTGTGTGAAACGCGAATTCTACGCGTTCTTCGATTAGGTCGTCGATTTGCCCCGCTGTTTCGTATGCGAGCGTTAAGCCTTCGCCCGGCTTGATTGCCTGAATGCGAACATGGTCTTCCTCGTTAAGCATAATGCTGACGTTTTGGTCGTCACTGATAAGCAGTCCCTTTGGGAGATTTCCATTTAAAAATTCCGGTGAAATAATATGCTTTTCCAAAAAAACAGTTTGCTCGGTTTTTGCCAGCGTTTGAATTTCAAGTTTGCGAAAAAAATTTCCTGCCATTGTTACGGCTTCGGACGCTTCGGAAACCATTGCGGCGGCGTCGGATGATGTCATTTTTCGGCGAAACGGATAGCGTTTTATATTCCGCGCAAGCCGCACGCGCGAGGAAAGAATTTCATTTTCGTCGGTGAGGGCTTCTTGATACCACGGCGTCATTGTGTCACCTCCGTGCTTTCCAGTGCGCGGATTTCATCGCGAAGGCGTGCCGCTTCTTCGAAATTTTCTATTTCGATTGCGGATTTTAATTGCGAACGCAATTCGCTTACTTGACGCTTGCTTAAAATGCCCGCGCCCATCCGTCGCGGATATTTTCCTTCGTGGCGCGTGCTTCCCTGAACGTTTTTAAGAAGAACTTCGACCTCTTTCGCGAATGATTGATAGCAAACATCACAGCCGAGCCGTCCGCCCGTTTTGAATTTGTCGAAAGTCATGTTGCAGCGCGAACAAACCTTCGTCGAACGCACCTGCTGAACCTTTCCCGTACCCGCGTTATTAAAATATTTCGTATTCAGTTGGTCGAGAAAACCCTTGAAAATATTTTCAAGCGAACCGAGCATTTCGGGATTTTCTATTTTGAACGCGCAGTCTTGGCACAGATGCAATTCCACCTTCTGCCCGCCGAGAAATTGCTGCATATGAACCGACGCCGGCTTCGTATTGCATTTTTCGCACATCATGTCCTCGCGTACCCTCCTTACGAGTTTAACCAATTAATTAATCTACTATTCGTCCGCATGATAAACAAAATTTTGTGCCGATATCGTTTTTTGTGCCGCAAACGCGACAATTCCTTTGCGGAAGAATCGGCGCGTTGTTTTCGACGGGCGCGGATGAAAAAAATTCCGAAACCTTTGGCTCGGGCGGCGGAAGGAATTTTTCCGGCGGCGGGGGAGGCATCGGCGGCGGTGGCACGGGCGGTAACGGTTCCGGCAGCGCAGGAGCAACGGGCGCGATTGCGACGTTGGGTTTCGAGATTGCCGTCGCCGCGGACGCACCTGTCGCGCTTGTTCCGCATTTCGGACAAAAATCCGATGTAATCACTATGTTATTTCCGCATTTTGTGCATGTTCGCACGCCTTTTATTATTCCGATTTGTTCTTTCATTTCGGCGATGCTTCGTTCCAGCGTTAAAATCTCCACATATTTTTCGTCAAAAAATTTTCCGAGCGAACCGCCGTATTGATAAATTTCATGCACCTTTTTTCCTATTTCGGTGTATAACGATTTCAGCTTTGATTCTTCCGTCGAAAGCGACATATTTAATTTCGCTTTTTTATAAATGTCGCCCGATGTTTTTGTCACACTTTTTGCGGCGTTAGTCAGCGTGTCGCGAATGTCGTTCATAAAATCACTCCCGAGTTTATTCTTACACAGATTGGCGCGGATAAAACCATTGCTTAATCCGAGTTCATCCGTGTGTTAATCCGTGTAAAAATAATTCATTAAATTTCGGATGTTCGGATAAATTTATTTCTTTGATTGATTGTGCGAGTTTAATAATTTCATTTTCACGCGAAGGATTCATCAAAAATTTTGCACATCCGCCGAGCGCGGAGTTTCCTGCCGGGATTATTTTGTCCTTTAACTGCTCGGGCATAAGCCCCAACGCAACCGCGTTTTCCACATTCATTCTATACCCAAAACCGCCCGCAAGAAAGACCTTTTGGATTTTTTCGAAAGAAATACCCGCTTCGGCAACTAAAATTTCGATTCCCGCGCGCACGGCAGACTTTGCAAGCTGAACCTCGCGAATATCTTTTTGCGTAAAAGAGATTTTTCCGGAATCCCCGTCGCAAATATTTATTTTTTTACCCGATTTTAATAATCCGGTTTTATCCGCAAGCCCATGCCGAAAAATCTCCGCGCAAATATCAATTACGCCCGTGCCGGCGATTCCGACAGGCGGCGCGTTTTCGATTGTTTCATAATTAAATACGTTTTTTTCCGGCGAAAACTTCACGCAGGCAATCGCGCCCGGCACGCTTGCCATTCCCGTCGAAATATTTCCGCCTTCAAACGCCGGACCCGCCGCCGCCGATGCCGCGAATATTTTTCCGCCATGCGACAAAACCATTTCGCCGTTTGTTCCGAGGTCAATCAGCAAAAACGTCTCCGCGCATTCGCACAGAAAAATTCCCGCAACAATATCCGCACCGATAAACGCCGAAACGCCGGGGAGAATTACCAATGGCGAAAAACCGTCATCGTCCTGCCGCGCTTTACGCGGAATCCACTCTGTTCGCACAAGCTCAACCGAAACAGGCGTGAACGGATAAACCCCAAGCGTTTTGCACGAAAAATTTTGCAAAATATGCAGCATCGTTGTGTTTCCTGCGATGGCGATTTGCGCGATTTCGTTTTCATCAACGTCGCCCTGCCGCAAAACTGCCGTGATGCCCTGACGAACATCTTCCTTTATATATTTATGCAAGCTCGCCAAGTTTCCTTCATTCGCGTTGCTTATTCGCGAAATTATATCCGCGCCGAACACCCGTTGACTGTTCGCTTGTGTATGCGCGGCAATTCGCGCGCCGGTTCCCATGTCGATTAATTCAAACGCCAGCGTCGTCGTGCCTATGTCGATTGCGATTCCTTTTTTGTTTTGCGAAAAATCGTTTTGCTTTTCGAATTTTTTATATTCATCAATCGCGAAAATTTTATTTCCTGTTATTTTTTTGCAAGCACCGCATTCCCGGCAAAATTTACATTCCATGCGCATCACCGTTTACAGTATAACCATCCGAATAATAAAAACAAGAATTGCCAATCATATACGGGAAGGGGAGTTAAGGAGCGATTTTTGTGGAACGAGTAAAGCTTGGCATTATCGGATTGGGATTGGCGTGGGAGAGGCTGCACGCGCCGGCATTGTCGCGCTTGCAGGATAGGTATGAGATTGTTGCGGTTTGCGACGCGGATGGAGCGAAGGCGAAGAGTGTTGCGCAGTTTTTGGGGCTGGCGGAAGACTCGTGGTATTACGATTATAACAAGATGCTTGCGCGAAAGGATATTGAAGCGGTCGAATCGCTTGTTCCGATAAGCGGAAACTACGAGGCGGCGGAGGCGGTGATAAGAAGCGGAAAACATTTGATAGCAGAAAAGCCGCTTGCGTCAACACTCGAGGCGGCACAGGAATTGATAAAGCTGCGCGATAAAAAGAAAGTGCAAGTAATGGTTGCGGAAAATGTTCGTTATGAAGAACAAAATATTTTATTAAAAAATTTAATTACCGGCGGACATATCGGAAACCCGATTTATTTTATCGACAATCACGTCGTTGAATATCGCCAGGAATCCGAACGCGGCGGATTCGGTCAAACGGATTGGCGTCAGCATCCCGATTTCAAGGGCGGCGTAATAATGGATTCGGGCGTGCATCATGTTGCGCGAATGCGCTTTCTTTTCGGCGACGCGACAAGCGTTTTTGCACACGGGCGTCCTTCCGAAATCGACTTCGCGCCGTATTCGTGCATCAACGGGCTGTTGCAATTTCCGGGAAATGTCATGGGGCATTACGCATTCCTTCTTATAGGAAAAGAAACACAGGCTCCGCTCGTCGGCTTGCGAATCTTCGGCACACACGGAGAAATTTACTTGGAAGAACCAAACTGCGGTTATGTAAATGTCACCTATAAAGAAAACACAAACAGCACCGCGATTTCGTACAACCCGGGTCAAGGCTATTTCCTCGAACTCGAAAACTTCCATGCCGCGCTTCGTCACGGCGCGAAAATTGAATCCACCCCCGAAAAAGCCCTCGGCGATATCGCAACCGTTTTCGCAATAATCGAATCCGCACGCCTAAGCGAAGCAGTCAATCCGAAAAATGTCGGCAAAATTTCGCAATCGTATATTCTTCCGAAAGTAACATCATACCCCGGCGCACGCACCGCGGCGAAAATGAACACATGAATTGACGAAAAGAAGATAATAAAATAAAATCGGCGTATTCAGCGTCGATTTTTTATTTGAAGGGGGAATAAAGATGCAAAAGCCGTTTGTGGCGTTACAGCTTTATACAGTGCGTGATTTTACCGCGCAGGATGTTGTCGAGACATTGCGCAAGGTACGGAAAATGGGATATGAATATGTGGAGCTTGCGGGAACGTATGGGATGGAATTTTCGGAGTTTCGCAGTGTGTTGAATGAGTTTGGCTTGAAGGCGATAAGTGCGCATGTTCAATTTTCGGAAATTGAGGCGGATGTAAAGAAAGCGGTTCATGAATATAAATTCATGGGATGTGCGTATATTGTAATACCTATGTTGCCCGAGGCTTGTTTGCCGAGCGGAGAATTATATAAGCACGCGAAGGGAATAATAGAAAAATTCTGTCATGTATGTAAGGAAGCGGGAGTGATTCCGGCGTATCACAATCATGCGTTTGAGTTTGAGCGTTTGCCGGGCGGATTGTTTAAGCTTGATAAATTTTTTGATGATATAGACATTTGCGCGCAATTGGATACGGGTTGGATACGGGCGGCGGGGCAGAACCCTGAGACGTATATTGAAAAATACGCCGGACGCTGCCCCATAATTCATATAAAGGATACGATTAAAACGGGCGAAGGCTTTGAAGACCGCCCGGCCGGAAGCGGCTCGCAGAATATCCCCGGAATTATCAAAACCGCGCTTGCCGCGGGGGTTGCGGGATTTGTTGCGGAGCTTGACAATGCGGTCGGAATGACTTCGCTTGAAGCCGCCGAAGAAAGCCGAAGGTTTTTAAAATCCTTAGGCTTTTAATTTATTCAAAAATATCGCTGATATAATGTCCTGCCTTGCGTACTGCGCGTCTGCTGTCGCGCATCATGCGGCGGCGTTGCTTGGAATCGGTTGCGGTTATAAGTCCTGCGCCTACTATAATTCCGACGGTTACACCGCCGAGTAATCCTGTTGCAAAACGTGCCATTTCTATTTCTCCTTTCCAAAAGGGTTTGAAATTAATGTATGATTTTTAGGGATTTATATACGGGAAATAAATGTTAGAGGGGGGTGAGAAATGAAAAAAGGAGGAAAGCCGATGGGCAGAAAATCCTTCGGCGGAGGCGGGAAATCTTTTGGAGGCGGAAAATCTTTTTCGAAGCCGACCGTTAAGCCCGGTTTTGGCGGAAGCGGTAAACCGAATTCGAAACCGGGTTTCGGAGGCGGCGGAAATTTCGGCGGCGGTTTCGGCAGACGCGGCAGACGCAGAGGTTTGTTCGGCGGTTGTGCGCTGTTAATTGCGACGGTTGTAATTATCATTGTTCTGGGAATAGTAATTATTATTGTCAGCGCATTAACCTAAGGGATGAAGCAATGAAAAAAATTAAAAAGAAAGCAACACATTTGTCGGGAAAATTTATCGGCAACGAACGCGGATTCGGCTTTGTGGTTTGCGAAGAAAGGGAGGATGTATTCATACCTCCCCATTTTACGTGCGGCGCGTTGCACGGCGACGAGGTAACGGTTGAATTAGACAAGAAGCAAACCGAAAAACTGTGTGCGGGGCAAGTCACGCAAATAATTCGGCGCGCGCCGATGTTCGGCACCTTTTTTTATGAGAAAAATCAGGGATTTGTTCGTCCCATTGAAAAAAAGATTCCGTATGTATTTCATGTTCCGCCGAAAACTGTGGCGCGTTTCGGGCTTGCGGACGGGCATCGCGTTATTTTTTCCGTTGATAAGAGAGGAAACCCGTTTGAAAAAGCAACTGCGTGCTTCGTAACGGAAATCGTCGGGCATATTAACGACCCCGGCGTTGATGTACTTACGCTGGTGATGATGGCGGATGTTCCGTTTGAATTTTCGAAAGAAGTGGCCGACGAGCTTGAAAATATTCCGTCGGAAATAAATGAAAGCGATATGCAAAACCGCCTCGACTTGCGCAATGAATTTGTTTTCACAATCGACGGCGACGACACAAAGGATATTGACGACGCAATTTCTTTTTCGAAAAACGGCGACGGGTATCGTCTCGGCGTTCATATTGCGGATGTTTCACATTATGTATGCGCGGGTTCTGCGATTGACGCTTCGGCGTTAAATCGCGGCACAAGTATTTATCTTGCCGACCGCGTTATTCCGATGCTTCCGCATAAGCTTTCAAGCGGAATTTGCTCGCTTTTTCCAAACGCGGACAGGCTTGCGTTGAGCTGCATAATGAATGTCGATTCAAACGGAGACGTCACCGATTATGAAATTACGCCGTCGGTGATTTGCAGCAAAAGACGTTTCACATATAACGAAGTACAGGAAATTTTAGATAAAGGCGAAGATGAATTAATAAATTCAATGGACGAATTGCGCAACATTTTGCGGAAAAAACGCGACAAACGCGGCGCGTTGGATTTCGATTTTCCCGAAACTAAAATTCGCGTTGATGAAAACGGACGCACCGTTTCGGTTGAAGCATATCCGCGCACGAACGCAACCGCGATAATCGAAGAATTTATGATTCTTAGCAACGAAACGATTGCGTCGCATTTTTTTACGAAAAAAATTCCGTTTATTTACCGCACGCACGAAGCCCCGAGCGCGGAACGTTTAACCGCGTTGCAAGAAACAGTCGGAAAAATTAAATTAGGCAAAACAAAACATTTTTCTTCCGGCGCGATTCAGGGGCTTTTAAATTCTGTGAAAGACACACCCGAGGCGCACGCGGTTTCTTCCGCAGTGCTTCGCGCACTGCCGCAGGCACAGTACACCACAACAGACCCGACGCATTTCGGGCTCGCTTCCGAAATGTACTGCCATTTCACATCGCCGATTCGTCGTTATGCCGATTTGCAAATTCATCGCATTATCAAAAATAAATACGAAGACCACAAAGTTCTTCGCACGATTCTTCCCGAAGTCGCAACGCAATGCTCGCGCACCGAACGTGTCGCAGAAGCACTCGAACGCGATGTCGCCGATTTGAAAAAAGTTCAGTTCATGGCAGATAAAATAGACAAGGCATTTGACGCAATTATCACCGCCGTAAACGCGCGCTGTATCTACATCATGCTTCCCAACACCGTTGAGGGATTAATTCCCGCTGCAAATCTTCTGCGACATCGCTACAAATTCAACAAAGAATTGCTGACCTATGAAACACACCGCAGCATTCTTCGTACAGGCTTGCCCGTAAAAGTTCGGCTTACCGAATCAAACGAAGCAGAACGAAGATTGATTTTTAAATTGATAAAGTGATATACTTGCGGCGAGGTGAGGACAGATGCCGTTGCCAATTGATGTGAAGCCGTATGACTTGATGGGGATTGTAGGCGGGGATAATTATCTTACGCATTACAAAGCGAATGACGCGGCGGGAGAAGAATTTGTAATAACGGAATTTTTCCCCGCGTACATGGTTAAGCGCGAGGACGACGGAGCGCTTGAGGTTTCGGAACGGTTTACAAAGGAATTCGTATCCGACCGCGACGGCTTCATTGAACGCGCAAAGAAATTTCTGGACGTAAGGGATTCATCGTTGCATCCGGTAGTTGAGATTCTTGAGCGCAATCATACGGCATATATTGTTCGGCGCGCGTGCGGGCTGACGAGTCTTGACGCGTTTATGGGAAGCCAGACGATGGACTTCGATGAGGCGTATTATTTTATTCGGCCGCTTCTGATAAGCATGGCGCAGGTTGCGGAACACGGAATGGTATTTAATATAAATGACCCCGATTTCAGGGTAAATTCATTTAAACAACTCGTACTTTGCTCGCCGCCGGCTTGGGAGAGAAATTTCCATCCGCCGCTGATTCAAATGATGAAGCTTTATTACAAACTGCTGACAGGCGTTGCGCCGCCGGATAAAGGCGCGCCGCCTATTTCTTCATATGGAATTGAAATTCCGAGCCGCATAGAAACTGTTGTTATGGAAATCTTGAGCGGCGATATTCTTTACGGCTCGCTTGACGACTTTTATAAGAGATTTAAATCGCTGATAGACGGTGCCACCGCGCCGGACGACAGTGCGGACAAAAAAACTCTCGCAATTATGAGAAGTATTGTTGCCGCACTTTTTGTTTTGCTTGCGTTCAGCTTTGTTTTGCTCGTTATCGGAGGCATTAACGCATTCAGAATCCGCAATTATTGGGCAAGTCCCGATGTTTTTGCCGATACGGAAATTCCGCCGGCTCCCGAATTCGACTTTTCGGGAATCACACTTACGCATCCGCGCAACACAGCCGACACAATCACAGGCTGTTTTGCCGAACATGACGGCTATCTCTTCTTCCGAGGCGAAGCGGGATTGATGAGCCGTCTTCAAAGCGGCGTTGTTTTCATTCCGGGTGCGATGGGCGTTTCCGCACTTTCCGACGACAGAGTTATTGTAGAGAACGCGTTGCCGTCGTACATCGTCGCGCATGATAAAAATATTTATTTCATTGATGCGAACAATGGCGGGGCAATCTTCACTTCGTCGCTTACAGGCGGGGACTTAACGCGGCTCACGGAATTCCCCGCGCTTAATCTTGCTGTGCTTGACGGTTTTCTTTATTACACCAACGTTGAAGAAAACCATCATTTATACCGCATGAACCTCAAAACAAATGTGCATGAAGTCGTTAACGCGAATCCCGTTTTTTCCGTTGCGTCGGTTGCCGCAAAGGAAGCTTCCGGCAATCAAGCCGCGATTGAACCGCATTTGTTCTACGTTCAGCAGGGCGGCGAACTTTTCTCTTGGAACCAAGCCCAACAACGCTTAACCCGCATTTCATCAAACGCCGCGGGCAGATTACGCG
>JAIRVD010000259.1 GCA_031254075.1 Clostridiales bacterium | reverse complement strand
CTTCGGGAATTTCTTCCTCGGGAATTTCTTCTTCAAAAATTTCTTCCGGTTCGGGAGTGGACGAAGGGGTGGGGGAGGGTATTTGAAGCGGCGACCGATACGGCAGTGTTATAGGAATTTCGGTAAAATATAATCCCATAAGCGAACTGGGCAACTCGTGAATATTTTCATCGTTTACCTCAAAGCCAAACAGCGGAAAATTTACATTCGCCAAAATTTCATCCGAAATTTCGCGGCTTGAAATAAGAATTATCATCGGGATGTGCGGAATATTCAAATTGCTAAATGCATTTTCCGCGACACGCAAAGCTAAATCAACATCGCTTTCTTCGCCCGAATATTGAAATGCGGAAAGCCCTCTGCGAAAATCGGCAATAACACTTTGATTTTCCAAACGCGCAAACGGAATTGTCGTTACCCTGTCGGAAAAACCGATTATACATATTCCCGTATAGTCGGTGAACGCACCGGATTCGATTAATTCCGCAACCGCGTTAAGCGCGACGCGTTCAGGGTCAATTGAATTCATTTCTTCGCTCGTGTCAATTAAAAAAACAACATATTCCGGCAGAATTTCAATTTCTTCCGCACGCACGAAAAAAACCATGCCGAATAAAATCGTCACGGTTATTAAAAAAAATATTTTATTCTTCATCATCTAAATCAAAACCGCCGATGAGTTTTTGATTTTCCTCGCTGTTGCCGAGCGCGGCGGGTTTATTTTTGTTGCCGCTTACTATATAGCGTCCCGAAACCTGTGCGCCTTCGTCCACAATCAATGAACTCGCCTGCACATCACCGATTACTTTTGATGTTGACGCAAAATGCAGTTGCGTATCACAGGCGATATTTCCGTTAACCTCGCCCGCAACAAGCAGATACGTCGCCTGTATATCGCCTGCAACAGAACCGCTGTCGCCGAGTACAAGCGAGCCCTCAATCTCGATATTGCCTTTGAAGATGCCGTCAATGCGAACCGATTCCTGTCCTCTCATGCGGGCGGCTTCGATGTACACGCCCTTGCCGATATAAGTGCTTGGAGAATCCAAATCATTTGAAGCGGCGGCTTTTTTGAAAAACATAAAATCATCCTTTCCGGAATTCTGCATCGGTGTGACTGCGTGTTTAATATAACACATTTTCTTGAAATAATTTCAAGTTTTTATTTACTTTCGTGTACCAAGTGATATAATACACGTAAGGAGGCGAATAAATTGTTTCAAATTGACCTTAAAAACCGAAAACCGATTTATGAACAAGTAATCGAAAGTTTCAAAAATTTAATTCTGTCGGGCGAATTAAACGAAGCATCACGCGTGCCGTCTGTTCGCGACATGGCAAAAGCGCTTGGCGTTAACCCGAACACGATTCAAAAAGCGTATCGCGAACTTGAGGCTCAAAAATATTTTTATACGGTGATAGGGCAGGGGAGTTTTATAGCCGCGCCGCCCGAATCCGCCGCAGGCAAAGAAGTTTCCGCGCTGTATGAAGCTTTGGCAGGCAATGCACGGGAGCTTATTTTTCGCGGAGAAAATTTTAACGCAATTCTGAATTTCATAAAAAACATGGAGGGCAGCAATGATAAAAATTAACGGCTTAACGAAAAATTTTGATGATTACACCGCGTTGGAAAGTTTTAATTTATCTGTAAACAAGGGCTCTATCTACGGGCTTGTAGGCGTAAACGGCGCGGGGAAAACGACGGTAATAAAGCATCTTGCCGGAGTTTTTCGGGCAGACAACGGAAGCATTCAAATCGACGGAACAGATGTTTACGATAATGAAAAAGTAAAAGCGCGAGTCGGATACGTTTCTGATGATTTATATTTTTTTCCTCAGTATAATTTGAAAATGCTGCGAAATTTTTTCAGCGGCTTGCATTTAAATTGGAGCGATGAACGTTTTGAAAAATTGACCGAGCTTCTCGAACTCGACACAAAGAGAAGGGTAGGGCGATTCTCGAAGGGAATGCAAAAACAGGCGGCACTTGCGCTCGCGCTTTCTGCGATGCCGGAGGTTCTTCTTCTTGACGAGCCGATTGACGGACTCGACCCAATTGTTCGCAAAAGAATTTTCGAATTCATAATCGAAGACGTCGCTGACAGACAAATGACCGTACTTATTTCGAGCCATAATTTAAAAGAAATGGACGGAATCTGCGACACAGTCGGAATAATCAAAAAAGGAAAAATGTTAATGGAGCGCGACCTTGACGAACTAAAATCCGAAATGAGCGGAAACCCGTCATTCGAACATCAGCCTCCGTCGCTTGATGAAATCTTTATCTATCTTTACGAAACCGCAGAGCAAAAACCGCTCTGTAAAACCGCAGAGCAAAAACCGCTCTGCGTTGAGGGAGGCATTTCACATGAATAATATTATTAATACTGCCCTTTTAAAAGAACATCTAAAACGTTTTTGGGCAATTCCTACGCTTTCGGCTTTGGTTTTGCTTCTCGGAGTTTACGCGCCGATGTTCGGAAACACCTCTTCCCATAATTCGGCACTTCAATTGATTAACATTGTTTCGATGGGAAATGTTCTGATGATGTCTGCAATTATGCTGACCCCGGTAGTCGCGGTATTATGCACATTCGAATTCTTCTTTAAGAAAAGAGCGGTAACGGCGTTTTATTCCATGCCGATGAATAAAGACCAACTCTTCGCTACGAATGCAATTGCCGGAACTATTTTGTCTCTTATACCGATTTTTGTTTTTTGCGTAATTCTTTTGCTTCCGCTAAATTTTGGTTATTCGGATATTAATTTTGATTTGTCGTATATACGTTATGGATATGAGCACTTGCTGAAATACGGCGATAATTCCTTTCCGTTAATTGCCGGGCTTTTCCTTCGCTTGTCGCTGGTGACATTGTTTTATTTTTCTTTGGCATGGCTCGCGTTTTCATTGTCGGGACACAGAATCATCGGGCTGATTATTCTTGTTGTAATGCCGTTTATTCCGTTGGCATTTATCGGCTTACTGGAATTTATTGCAAATGAATATGCAGGACGCGGACATTTTTCAATAATTTCGGGAAGAACGTTTGAATGGACTGCCGTATGCCTTTATCCCGTGGCTTGGGGAGGACGAATTCGCGCCACAAGAATAATAGACCCCTCGGAAGCGATAATGATTCCCGCAATTGTATGCACTACTCTAACTGTCGCAATGTCCACCGGCGCATATATTATAAGCAGCATCCGCAAACCGGAACGCACCGGCGATTCCGTTATGTTTATTCCGGTAAAAAATGTGCTTATTTTCCTTTTCGCTTTCTCCTTCATGTTTTTTGGTGGCTTGTTGTTTGAAGGCATTTGGGACAACATCGCTATGATGCATATCGGCTTAATAGTCGGATTCACAATCGGCTACGCAGTCGCTCAAATGATTGCCGAAAAATCATTCCAAATTTTCGGAAAATTGAAATATTTCCCATATTTCTTCGGAACCATCACCGTTCTTTATCTTTTAATGCTCTTTGTAACGAAAGTAATTCTTAGCTGACATGGTAAGCGTTGCCGTTTCGCCGCGAGAAAATGAATACAAAAGAATTTCCGAAACTTCTGTATTTGCGGATGCTTCGAGCGCTTGTTTGTAAATTTCCAATTGAATGCGGTGATTTTCCGCCCATTCATTTAGCGGGGTGGAGTGGGGGATTTTATCGCTTTTGAAATCCAATAAAATTAGTTTTCCGTCTTCTTCAAAATGGCAGTCAATTATTCCGTGAACAAGAATTGTTTCATCGGAAATTTTTATTTCCGGGTATAACTGCGAAGACGTAAGCGCGAGTACAAACGGTGTTTCGCGAAAAAGTTTTTGTGCTGCCGACGCTTTGCGAAGACGTTCCGCCAGCGGAGAGTTTGCGAGCGACAAAATTTTTTCGCGTTCGATTGCGGCGGCTTCTTCGGGCGAAAGAAGATTTTTTTTCGTCAAACATAAAATTAATTCGTCTATCTCCGCAAGATTTACATGGCGTTCGTAATTAATATGCTCGGTAATTGTGTGAAGCACGGAACCCATTCGCATCGGCGTAATGCCGCTTTCGGCTTTGATAAACGCGGGCGGGTCGAATGTCGGCACGACGGCAGAATCGTGAAAACTACTGTCCGGCGTAATGTCATACAGGCGTTTTATTTCCGAAATCGAAAGCTTTGAAGGCAACGCACGATTTTCGGAAGACAATGGGGCGGTTTTTCCGTCTTCAGATGCGCAAGGCAGAAAAACCGTCCCATTGTCCTCGTTCTCTGCGTCTTTTTTTGTGTTTTTCGTGTTGATTTTCGTGGTTGAAAAAGCAAATTCTTTTCCGCGATGTTCACGTATCCTGAAAAGTTTCTCCGCTTCTTCTTTCTCGCGCAAAAGGCATGGCATTAACCAATCCAAATAACTCGAAACGCCGATATTATCCGTCCATTTTTCCATGGATTTTTCAAGATTTTTCGCGCGTCCGGTAAGAATCAGCAATTCTTTTGCGCGTGTCATCGCTACATATAAACAGCGGAGTTCTTCAGATAAATTTTCGCGGTGAATCAGTCGCGTTAACGCGAAACGTGCAAGCGTATTTGCGCGTGTTCGCAGTTTGGTGTTGACATAGTACGCGCCGATGCCTTTTGCGGAATGCATAATTACCGAACGGCGTTCGTCGGCGGTGTTGAATTTTTTCGCGAGAAACGCGCAGATTACAACGGGAAATTCCAAGCCTTTTGACTTGTGAATTGTCATAAGACGTACCTTATCGGAAAAATCGGCGGAAGGTTCCGCCGCGCTCGCAACGTTTCCCGCCGCGCTTAATCTTTCTACGTAGCGAATGAAATGAAACAACCCCTTCATGCTTGTTTCCTCAAATTCTATTGCGCGTTCGAGAAGCAAACGCAAATTCGCCTGCCGAACCGCTCCGGCGGGCATGTTCGCTACATGCGATGGATATTCGGTCGAATCATAAACATACCCGATTAGCCGGCTAATTGGCATGTAAACCGCCGCGGCTCGCCATTTTTCCAAGTCGGCTAAAAATTTCTTCGCTTTTTCATTCTCTCTCGCAAACGCAGTTAATCGGTCGTAAAAATCGCCGCCATCGGCGATTGAAGCGCGGCTGATTTCAAAAAGCTCATCCGCGTCGAACGCGTAAACAGGACTCGTCAATGCCGTGATTAAATCAATATCCGTGCGCGGATTGTCTGTGATTCGCAAAAACGCCAATGCCGTTTTTATTTCACGTTTTTCGAAAAATCCCTCGTTAATGTCGGCAATTGCGTCGATGCCGTGATTTTTTAGTTCTTCGGTTACTTCGCCCGCAATCGCGGAAAAACTGCGCGTAAGAATCGCAATATCGCCTTGCTTGTACCCTTTTTGCAAAAGCTCGTTGATGCATTCCGCAAGAACACGCGTTTCGGCGATTACATTAGAAACGGGCTCGTCTTCGTCTTCTTCTTCCGTGTCGTCTTCTTGGTCAAGAAGTTCAATCTGCATTTTTAAGCCGTCGAGTGACGGATACTCCGCGTGCCCCGCATGAAGCGCGGCGTTGTCGTCATAATCCACGTCGCCGAGTTGTCGATTCATCAGTCGTGAAAAGAAAAAATTCACCGCGCCGAGAACTTCCGGACGGCTTCGGAAATTATTCGAAAGGTCGATTCGAAAGGCAGTGGGAACGGTTCCGTCTAGAGATTCGCGAGACGAATGAACCGTTCCCTTTGTCCGTCCCGTATTATATTTTTTCAAAAACAAAGTCGGGTCTGCGCGGCGAAAACGATAGATACTTTGTTTCACATCGCCGACCATAAAACGCCGCAGGGCAACGGCGGAAAGAATCAAATCCTGAATCTCGTTTGAATCCTGATACTCGTCGATTAAAACTTCGTAATATTTTTGTTCAAGATGTTTCGGCGTCATATCCTCGGGACCAAACGGATATAAAATGCGAATCGCGTAATGCTCCAAATCGGAAAAATCCATAATATTTCGTTCGCGTTTTTCCTTTGCAAATTTTTCGGAAAAAAGTTGCGCCAACCGCATCAGCGCGTTAACTCGCGGTGCAAGTGCTTGCAAATCGCTAATCATTTTTTCCGGCGCGGCAAAAAATACGCCGTTCGTTAAATTTTTTACGCGGTCTTTCACTGCTTTATTTCTGATTCGCTGAACGCGGTCTTTTAATTCGTCGTTTACTTCGTCTTTTTTTGAAATCGTCGGTAGCCGTCCCCAGTCGATTTTTTTAAACGCGTCATATATTTCCGAAAAAAAGCTTTTCTTTGTAGTTTCAATTAAGTCGCGAATCATTTCTATTTCGTCGTGTAATTTTTCTATGTATTTTTGCGGACCGGCAGGCGCGTTGCAAATTTTTACCGCACGCCGCAACGCGTCAAGCACACCTTGCAACCCAAACGCCAATTCCTCACGCGCAATTTCCGCCCAAATCGTCGAATCAATATCGTCAATTTCATTAAAAACAGCGGCGTATCGCCTCGCCGCTTCCGCCGGAAACGGGTCGCTTTCCATAAATTCATATATTTCACGAATAAGCGTTTCCAAACGCACATCCGTCGTCTTTCCGCCGTAAACATCCGCCAAATCCAGAAAATCTTCGTTCTCGTATTCATTTTCAAAAAGTTCGTCCATCACAAGCGATTTCACAAGACTTAATTCCGCATCATCCGCCACGCGAAACGCCGGGTCAATGTCAATCTCCTGAAAATTTTCCTTAATCAGTTTTCTGCAAAACGCGTGAATCGTCGAAATATCCGCCGTCGGAAGCAAAGCCGTCTGATGCGCAAGTTTTTCGTTTTCCACAAGCTTCTTCTCAATGCGCTCGCGCATCTCCGCGCTTGCCGCCTCCGTAAACGTAACAACAAGCAACCGATTTATATCAACGCCTTCGGAAACATGCCGAATAATCCGCTCCGTCAAAACCGCGGTCTTCCCCGAACCCGCCGCTGCCGAAACAAGAATCTCCGAATCATTGCATAAAACAGCTTCTTTTTGCGCAGATGTGAAATGTTCCACAGTAAGCTCCTTTTGAAAAGCATATTCGTGATGATAAGTGTAAATAATTGCATATATACCCTTGAAATTTGCATGAATATATTGTAAATTTGAATCATATGAACAGGAGGTGTGCCGAATGGAGCGTAAAATTGCAAAATATTTAATCGAATGGAAGAACAGCCGTTACCGCAAGCCGTTG
>JAIRVD010000246.1 GCA_031254075.1 Clostridiales bacterium | reverse complement strand
CCAATATTTCCGAGCTTGGCGTACCCGGATATGCCGAAGCTAACACAACACCCGCTTCAAACGCCCCCCGGGCTATAGCTTCATTTCCTGTCAGAAGCCGTTTCATGTTATCGTCCTTTCAAATTTAATTTCATATTAATATAAGCAAAAGCAGTAATAATGGCAAGAAAAAAAATATACTGAATTTCTAAGCGATGATAACAAATAAGCATTGTCAATAAATAATTATCGACTAACGATAATTATTTATTGACAATAGGAAAGTGCATGATATAATGCCTCCTAAGAGAAAATTATGGGAGGTATTTTTTATGCGTAAAAACAGCTTCGTGCATTATCTGACAAAGGTTTTGATTGACATCCTTTTCTATGGTGGAATTTTGTGTTGTATTGCGGCACCGTTTGTAATGCCTTATGTGCTTACCGGTCTGGGATATCCAAAAACAAGGCAAATCGAATATGCCGTTATTATTCTTTCATCGGGTGTGTGCGCCCTTTGTATTGTTTGGCAATTAAAAATGATGTTAAAAACGCTACTCGGCGGCAATCCGTTTGTCCCTAAAAATGTAACCTGCCTCAGAAGATGCTCGATAGCCAGTTTTCTGATAGCGATAATTTTTACCGGCAAATTATTTTTACTGTTGTTTACGCCGTCTTCTTTAATAATCGTAATGATATTTTTTCTTTTGGGTTTGTTTTGCTTAACCTTGAAGGATGTTTTCAAGGAAGCAATCGCCTACAAAGAAGAACAAGACTGGACGGTGTAGCGTATGCCGATAATTGTGAATTTAGATGTAGTGATGGCAAAACGGAAAGTCGGGCTTATGGAACTCGCGGAAAAAATGGATATTACGCCCGCAAATTTATCCATACTCAAAAACAGTAAAGTGCGGGCAATTCGGTTTTCTACATTGGAAGGAATATGTAAAACGCTTAACTGTCAACCGGGCGATATTTTAGAATACATGGAGGAATAGTATGTTTGAGCTAAGTGAAAAATCAATAGAAATTGCGGATGTTATTGTAAATAAAAACCGGTTCAAGGTGTATTTGGTACTATTTTTAGCCTTATGCGTTTTATGGATTGAAGCATTTTTTAAAAGCGGTATCGCTCTGGGGACTGTATTATGGTTTGTGTTGGCGGAAGTGATTGCAATATCATTCGCAAAATACAGCACAGGAACCATAAATAAAAAAGCGTTATTGCTTTGTATTCCCATCGGATTAATCAATGTAAGCCATTTGCTGTTTTATAGCGTATCCGTACAAAAAATTACCTTTCCGGTTGCGCTTGCGTTGTTTGCAATACAGCTTACCTATTTATCCAAGCCTGAGAAAGGCAAATTTTATGAATTGTTCGATTTTAAAAATGTATATGATTTGCTGCATACTGTTTTGATTAATCCTTTTGTGTATATACCGTATCCGTTTAAAGGGCTGCTAAAGTTTAGAAATGAAAATAACAAGCGTATTGTGCATCAAGTTATTATCGGTATCCTAATCTCTATTCCGATTGTAGTGCTTTTCACAGGCTTATTTTCAAGCGCGGATAAAGCCTTTGCCAATTTTGTCGGCGACTTCGCAGCAGGCATATTTTCAAATTTAGGTGTTTTGATTGTTGATTTAATAATCGGCGGAATCATGTGTATTTTCGTATCTTCTTTATTTGTCGGAGCCAATGTAAGGGAATCGACCGCAGGAGCAACCAAAATCACTATTGAAGTAAACAATATTACACTGGGAACCATTTTAGTAATGGTAGCGATGGTAGTTGCTTCCTATGTAGTTATTCAATTCAATCATTGGTTTGGGAATATTCCGGAAGATTTTTATCAGATGGATAGCTATTCCGCAAGCGCGCGCGGCGGTTTTTTTGAGCTTGTAGCGGCTTCTTTCTTTTTATTTGTTCTGATTGCCGCAGTCACCATGATAAGTACAAAACACGAAAATAAATTAGTGCCTTTAATTAAGACACCCTTGATTTTATTATGTACATGCAATTTAATCATACTATATTCGGCTGTTGAAAAAATGGTTATCTATATCAACAGAAGCGGCATTACATCCAGACGAATACTGGTACTTTGGTTTATTTCTGTAATCGTGGTTTGCATGATAGGTCAAATCATTAAAATCATGCGTTTTTCATTTAAATCGTTTAATTTCAGCTTTTTGTCGGTAACAGTTCTTGTATGCGTTTTGGGTTTTTGCAATATGGATTATTATGTAGCCAAAAATCACATTTACTTAGCTGAAAATCACGTAATTCAAAATCTTGAAATAAATATGCTTTCCGAGCTGTCTTATGCCGCGATTGGACCGATAGCGGAATACAGAAATCGAATCGAAAATAACGAAAGCGTTTATGAAACAACAAAAATGCAAAGCCAAACAGAGGTTCTTCGTATTTTAGACAGAGAACTGGAGCGGCACCGAAATAGTGTAAATACTTCAATATATAAAAACCCGGTTATGGGATTTAATTTCAGCCGGTTATTCACTCACTACAACCCCTAATTGTTATGAAAGTATTATCAAAAAAATGTATCCATGTTGAAAAAAACAGGATATAATATTTCATTGTAAAAATTCATTATAGGGAGAGTGTTTTATGGAAAGTATTTTTTCGCCGTTTATGAAAGAGGGACTGACGACTTTGCGTATACGGCATAATTTTAAAACGGGAGCATTTACATTTTTCGCCGCAAGAGATTTTGAAAAGGAATTGGATTTTTCGAAATACAATAAAGATTTCGCGCTTACATCCATTTTAACGGATAAAAATGTATACTTTGGAACAAGTCAAGTGCTTGAAATGTACAAGCAAGCGGGGTTGTCCGATTATTTAGAGCGTGTAATGGGGCTTATGCGTGACGGAAAACATATGGGAATAGATTTTATGTATAACGAGCATTTGAACATACGTTTTATTTGCGGCATACACAGCGATGTTCGCGGCAGAAATAATAAAAGTCATGCAACCTTTTCGGGAGCCACCCGCTGGCACGGGCTTAACGAGCCTGAAATAGATGTAATTCTTGACGCGCTTAACCTTTCCCGCGCCATGTCATTTAAAAATACCGCCGTCAATCTTCCCTACGGCGGGTGCAAATCATGCCTGCACATGGAACCTGTAGACATAAATAATATGCAAGTTATGGGTTTTCTGGCTTATGCCTGCGACTCGACCCGTTGCATCACAGGTCCCGACATGAGTATGCCTAAAGAAATGGTTAAGGTAATGAACGAAAACTTTACTGGTCAGTATTGCGGCGGACCGGGTTCTTCAATGGGTGATACGGGCATCCCAACAGCCTTGGGTGTGTATTTGGCACTTAAACAAGCGGTTAAGTTCGTAACGGGTTCGGAAAGCCTTGACGGAATGAGCGTTGCCGTCCAGGGGTTAGGAGCGGTAGGTTATGCTTTGGCGCATCACCTTACAACGGAAAAGACCCGTCTTGTAATAACAAACCGAAGCCAAGGTAAAATCGACCGATTTTTACAAGAACATCCGGGGCATGACATAACGGTAGTTTCAACGGATGAAATGCTTTATACAGATGTAGATATACTTTGCCCCTGCGCAATGGGCGGAATATTCGGTGAAGAAGAAATCGCGAAACTTAAAGCCAAATATATATTCGGCGGAGCCAACAACACACTGCGCGCCAAAAGCCAACAAGAAGAAATACGCCTTGCAAAAATTCTTGCGCACAGAGGCATTCTCTACCAAACCGAATGGTGGCATAACGGAGCGGGCGTACTCGGCGCGGCATTTGAATATATTAACGGACGCGATACCACCGTGACAAAGGAAGACCTTGATAAAAGAGTCAGGGAAGTAATCCCCGCCAACACATGGGATAATTTAAACAAAGCAAACGAGCTTGGCATAACGCCAACCGAATGCGCGTATGCCCGCTGCCAGGACATAATATATAAATAAAAAAAGCCCGTTTTTACGGGCTTTACATATTAAATTCAATATTTACGATTCATTCAAGCAATCCAATAATTCCTGCCCTAAAATTGATATGCCGCTTATTTTTTCAAGAGCCTTTTCTTGGTCATGGAGCCGCAGGATTACGATGGAGTCATATTCTTTATGTCTGCTTGTAAACGCGTACATATATTTTATTGAAATATCCAATTCTTTTAAATTGGATAAGACTTTGTGCAAACTGCCGGGGTTGTGTCCCATCGGCACGGCGATTACATCGGCGGTTTTTACCATAAAGTTCTTTTCTTTTAACGCGGCTACTGCTTTGTCGGGGTCGGATACAACCATTCTGAGTATGCCGAAATCAGCCGTATCCGCAATGGAAAGCGCGTGTAAATTGATTTTTTCGCTTGCAAGGCATCCTGTTACGTCTTCGATGCGTCCGGTTTTGTTTTCGAGAAAAACGGTTAATTGCTTAAACATTCAATGACCTCCTGTCAATTACCCTTTTTGCTTTTCCTTCGCTTCGCGGAATGCTTTTCGGTTCAACAAGGCGAATTTTTGCGTTAATACCAAGTACGCTGTTGATTTTATTGCCGGCTGTTTTTTGAAAATCTTCAATTCCTTTTATGTCGTCGGAAAATATTGATTCGTCGATTTCGATTTCAATTGTCAGTGTGTCGGAATTATTGATTCGGTCAACGATGATTTGATAATGGGGCTGAATTTCGCTGATGCTCAACAAGACAGATTCGATTTGCGACGGGAAGACATTCACGCCGCGGATAATTAACATATCATCGGTGCGTCCGGCTGGCTTGGACATACGTACATGGGTACGCCCGCATCCGCACGGTTCATAGTTTAACGTGCAAATGTCCCTTGTTTTATAACGTATTAACGGAAATCCTTCTTTATTAATGGTGGTAATCACAAGGTCGCCGGATTCGCCCGGTTTTACGGGTAAACCTGTATCGGGGTTTGTTATTTCCGCGATAAAATTATCCTCCCATATGTGAAGTCCGTTTTGATAACGGCATTCATGGGAAACAGAAGGTCCCATTATTTCGCTGAGTCCGTAAATATCGTAGGCGTGCAGTCCGAGACGATTTTCAATTTCCGAACGCATACTGTCGCTCCACGGCTCTGCCCCGAAACACCCCGAAATTAATTTAAAATCATCTTTCGTATGTCCCATTTCCTGCATAACCTCGGCTATATTCATTGCATATGACGGGGTACAGCATAAATGTGTTACACCAAAGTCTATCATCATCATAATTTGCCGCTGTGTATTGCCGGAGGAAGCCGGAATCGTTACCGCCCCCATTTTTTCAGCACCGTAATGCGCCCCCAAACCGCCGGTAAATAATCCATAGCCGTAACTTACTTGGACGCGCGAGCTTTTGTCCGCACCTTCCATCGCAAGGCATCGTGCCATACATTCCTCCCACATTTCTATATCCCTGCGGGTGTACCCTACGACTGTCGGCTTTCCGGTTGTGCCGGAAGAAGCATGTAAGCGCACGATTTGCTCCATCGGTACGGCAAATAAGCCAAATGGGTATGTATCCCGCAAATCTTGCTTTGTTGTAAACGGAAGACTGCTGAGGTCATCAAGCGTTTTAATGTCACCCGGATATATCCCCAATACTTGCATTTTATCACGGTAGTAAGGCACATTTGTATATATGTTAGTAACAAGTGCTTTCAACTTATCAAATTGTGTCTCTCTAATCTGTTCACGGTTCATAGTTTCGACATGTTTGTTCCAAAATTTTTCCATTTTTATCTCCTTTTATTCCATCATTATCGGATTAAGTGTAAGATGTGTCGTTAAATTTTTCAGCGGGTCGTTTTCTTTAAGCTTTTTTATGCAGTATAGCACAAATGCGACCAAAGGTGCTTCATCTTTGCATTTTACGAGCAATTTCCATCGGAATTGCTTCTTAATCATTGAAACAAACGCGGGCGAAAGACCGATTAATTCGAAGCGGTTTTTGCCGTCTTTGGAATTGCAGTATTGCATTATGGCGGAAAGTTTTTGCAACGCGGAAATAACTTCGCGTTCGGACGGTCCTGTAAACATTACGGAAAACACATGCGAAAACGGCGGATATTCCATTGCCTTGCGCAGCGGCGTTTCATGTTCGTAGAATTTTTCGTAGTCTGAATCTTGCGCGAGCGCAATCGCGTAATGCTCGGGATTATATGTTTGAATGAACACACGTCCGGCGTCGGTTGCGCGACCTGCGCGACCCGCCACTTGCGTGAGCAGTTGAAACGTGTATTCCCCCGCGCGGAAATCGCCCGTGTGCAACGACATATCCGCCATCACTACACCGACAAATGTAACCAGCGGAAAGTCAAGTCCCTTCGCAACCATTTGCGTGCCGATTAAAACCTGCGCCTCGCCCGCGCGAAACGCATCGAGAATTTTCGCGTGACCGTGTTTGCCGCGCGTGGTGTCCATGTCCATTCGCAGAATTTTCGTGCCGGGGAACGCCTCGGCGATTTCTTCTTCTACCTTTTGCGTCCCCGTGCCGAAGCGGCGGATATGTTCCGAACCACATGCGGGGCATTTGATTGGCAACACTGCCGATTTTCCGCAGTAGTGACAAAGCAGTCTGTTCTTGTCCGCATGATATGTATGATTTACACGGCAAGAATCACAAGTCATTACATGCCCGCACCATCTGCACGAAACGAATGACGAATATCCGCGACGATTTAAAAATAATATCGCCTGCCGCCCCGCGTCCAATGTCTCGAGTAACGCATCCGCAAATGCCGATGCGAAAACCGATGTATTCCCGCGCGACATTTCCTTTCGCATGTCTATGATATGAATTTCCGGAAATGTTTTATTAATGCGCTCGTATAATTTCGCAAGCGCGTACCGCCCTTCATTTGCGCGATAATACGACTCAAGCGCGGGTGTCGCCGACCCCAGCACAACCGCCGCGCCGCAAAGCTGTGCGCGCTTGATTGCGATTTCCCGCGCATCGTATTTCGGCGAAGTTTCCGAGTGATAGGTATGCTCGTGTTCTTCGTCGATTACGATTAGCCCCAAATTTGGAAACGGCGCGAAAACCGCCGAACGCGGTCCGATTACGAGCTGAATCTCCGCGTTTAACGCCGCTTTCCAAATGGAAAAACGCTCACCCTGCGTAAGTCTGCTGTGCGTAACCGCCACCGCCGCACCGAACCGCGCCGAAAACAGCCCAACCATCTGTGGCGTAAGCGCAATCTCCGGCACAAGAACAATCGCTTGCCGCCCCGCCGCAAGAATTTTTTCAATTACATGCAAATATATTTCCGTTTTGCCGCTGCCCGTAACTCCGTGCAATAAAAGAGGAGGCTGCCCTCCTTCTTTAATAATGTTTTCGATTTGTGCAACAGCGTGTTGCTGCTCGTCTGTTAATGTGATTTTTTTAACCGCGTAAGACGCGAAAGGCGCGAAATTTTTTTTACGCGAAATCGGAAAACGCCCGTCCGCTTTCGCGCCCGGAACAATCGCGCGAATGCAAGCCGCCAGCGTTGTGTAGTATTTTTCATGCATCCAATGCGCGAGAGAGATTGTTTCTTCCGTTAAAACGGAAAATTCATCGCATAAGCTGTGAATTTCTTTCAGTTCCGCCGAAACAACATCATCGGAAAAACCCATTACATATCCGATTTTTATGCTGTTTCCCTTCCCGAAAGGAACACGTACGCGCATTCCTTTTTCGACCGCCGTTTCAGCCGAATAACTAAACAAACGGTCAACATCGCCGTGCATGATGTCAACGCAAACTAAAGCAACCTTTCGGTCACTCACTATCGTCTTCTTTTAGCGGAATATCGTCGTCGGTGTCTTCGTATAAGCCAAAGTCGTCTTCTTCTTCCTTTACCGCGGCAACGGCGGATTCTTCTTTTGCGTAAGGATAGAGTTCGTCGTCGCTGTCCATGTCATACGGCGCGGGTCCGAAGTCTTGCTTTAGGTCTTCGCGCAAATCGTCGCGTGAAAGCGCGGTGCGATAGCGGTCTTGGGCAACGCGCTCATATTTTTCGTCAAGCAAATCGCCCTGAATTTTTATTCGAAGCTTGCCCTCGTTCATTTCCTTTACCGCAATCGAAACCGCGCGGTCGGTCGGCGCGTAGGTCAGAGGATTCGCGCCGTCGGTGAGTTGGCGCGCGCGTTTTGCCGCCGCAAGAACTACCGTGTAACGGCTTGTTACGCGGCTGTCCATTTTTTCGCCCTGTTTGATAACGTCCATTAATTCCGAGTAAGAAGGTGTCAGCATTTAATTTTCCCAGCTTTCTGTAAATTTTTTTATCACTTTGGAAGAACGCTGCGGACGCATCCGTTCTGCCAGAACAATCGAATTAATTTTTTCAACCGCTTTCGGAACAATGTCGTTAATCACCAAATAATTATAGCGGTTAATCAGCGGAACTTCCTCAAGCGCCTTTTTCAAACGCGCGTCAATCGTAACATCGTCTTCCGTTCCGCGTCTGCGAAGTCTGTTCGCAAGCTCGGGTAAATTCGGCGGCATCAAAAAAATAAGAACAGCCGCAGGAAATTTTTCCTTCACCT
>JAIRVD010000165.1 GCA_031254075.1 Clostridiales bacterium | reverse complement strand
ACCGCGTCGTAATTTTCAAATGAAATCCTTTTCCATCCTTCACGGGAATCAACGATGTCTGCCGTAATATTTTTTTTCCGCGCATACATCGCGAAATTTTTTCCGATATAACCCGCGCCGACAATTATTATTTTCATTTCGTCGGACCGCCCTCTTTTACGCCGCTTGCTGAAAACGCGCATATTGCCGTGCGGAAAAGAATTCGAATGTCAAACAGAAAACCCATTTTTTGCGCGTATTCGCCGTCATACGCGGCTTTCGTTTCAATCGGAAGCTCGTCGCGCCCGCGAACCTGCGCAAGCCCCGTCAACCCCACCGGAATCGAATTCGCGCCGTATTTTTCGCGTTCGGCAATTAAATCATCCTGATTCCACAACGCGGGACGCGGCCCCACAAGCGAAATGTCCCCCTTCAAAATATTAAACACCTGCGGAAGCTCGTCCAAACTCGATTTTCTGAGGAACCGTCCAATCGGCGTAATATGCGCCTGCGGATTTTCCAACAAATGCGTCGGAACATCCTTCGGCGCGTCGGTGTACATGCTGCGGAATTTATAAATCGTAAAAAAATTTCCGTTTCGCCCGATTCGTTTCTGCGTGAAAAAAACCGCCCCCTTCGATGTCGTTTTCACCAGCACCGCAAGCACCGCCATCAACGGCACCCAAATAGGCACAGATAAAATCATCACCGCAACATCCATAATCCGTTTTACATATATATACATATGGGACAATCTCCTCGGTTAGAACTGTTGTTAGTTTAATTCCGCACCGCCTGAACGTCAATATTCACACAATTGGCTCCGTACTTAATAAATAAGGAACATCCCGCGAGCGGGTGTCCCTTATTTTGCACTGATTACCACGAATTCGGAGGCATAACAGGCGACGACGAAACGTAAATCAGAATAATTCCGGCATCTCTGTAAACAATGCGCCAACTTGTTCTCGAATTGGGACGTTTGTAAAATTCCGATGTTTCGTCGATGCCTTGCCAATTTACGTTTTCCGTCGGAACACCGCTCCATCGCGGCATGTTCTCAATCGGATTTTCTTCTGTTTCCTCAAATCCTAAAATCCATTCGTCAATTAAATCCGGCTCGACCAAAACCGCAACATGCACATACCAATCCGAAGGTCCCGGCAAAAAACCGCTGTTGTCATGATAAATAACATGAAAATCCGCATCAATTATTTCCGTCGGCATAACAAGATATTCCGAAAGAAACGCAATCCGCTCCGCCGCCGTTTCGAATTCGGAACTTAATGTATTGGTTGACCTGTTTTGCTCAATGCGCTCAGGCGGCTCGGAAGAACGTTCCGCGCGGTCAAAAAAACAAGCGGATAACAAAAATATTTGCGTCAATACGCAAATTGTCGAAATCATTTTTTTCATTCGCTCTGCTTCCTTTTCATAAAATAATTTTTTATGCGAAAAATTATTTCGTAAAAAAGCCCTAATAAAAACATGATAATGGAGACTGTTACAGTTATATTTACATTATGAATATTGGTATAACCGTTTTCTTTATAAAAAACATATGCATCAAAACCACCCAACGGAAGAAAACCCGCAAAAAAACCGATAAATGAAAATATATTCGTGTTGATTGACCAAACAACCAAGATGACCATTAAAGCAAACCAATATATTTGATACATTCTAATCAGCACAATGTATTTTTTTATTATCCCGATAAGCAACAGACTTAACCAAAATACTAAATAAGCCACTGTGTACCAAAGCATGAAAACAGCTACACCATTAAAAGCCGGGTTAATCACATAAGCCAACGGAACAAAATATCCTAGTGTTAACAGCACGCCGGATACTATTAGATATGTCAAGAAAAACACTGCTCGAATATTTTCCTTCGTGCTGTCCCAACGTAAAAAGTTATTAATTCTAAATTCATTTGCGATTCTTTTCCGATTCTTTAAAAATTCATCCTTACTCATTGAAAACCTTATTCTGTCTTTCATTTCTCCGTCGTGAAGCTGCGCGTTTTTAATAAAGGTTTTATGTCCGAAGCCGAGCTTTTTCATTACCTTTTGCGTCGGAATATTTTTCGCATAACAGCCCGTTTTGATTTTTATGCAATTGTCTTGCGTGAAAGCGTATTCCAAAATTCGCGCGGCGGCTTCTGTTGCGTAGCCCTTGCCCTGTTCGTCCGACGCGATAAACCATCCCATATGCGCGGTCCGTCCTTCCGGCGTTTCTTCCGAAACATCGTATCCTACCGAACCAATTAGCTTCCCATCCGCCGTCAACGCAAAACGACGTGCTTTCCCGGTCTTCATCAGTTCGATTGCTTCGATTAAATTCTGCAGCGATTCTTCTTCCGTTTCCGTTGCGATATCATTTAAATAATATAAATTATTTTTATCGGAAATAATCCTGTGATGCTCGGGTAAATCTTCTTCTTTATATGGGCGAATTATCAGTCGTTCGGTTTTTAATTCCATATCAATCTCCGACTTCTGTAAACCCCGGCACAATCTCATGCAGCTTGTCCGTTAATTCTCGGCGCGCACCGTTTTCGGCGAATGTTTTTAATGCGTTGAGCGATTCAAACAAATAATCGGGGGAAATGTCGATTGGTTTTCCTACGAAAATTTTATTGTTCAAAGTGGTTTTCAGTCCTTCTTCCGCCATAAGGAGCTCTTCGTAGAGTTTTTCGCCGGGGCGAAGTCCTGTAAATTCGATTTCTATTTCTTTGTAAGGCT
>JAIRVD010000139.1 GCA_031254075.1 Clostridiales bacterium | reverse complement strand
AACCTATCGGAATTTTTATGCATGGTAATTTTAAACCGAGCAGAAGGCATCTTCTGCCCGCAAAACAACGAATACGCAAATACAGCCGAATTAATAAAGCAAATCAGGCGGAAAAACGGCAAGAAAACGGTTCTGTTTGGCGCGAGGCTGCTTCTTCGCCTGTGCATGGCTGTTCTTCCGCCAATGAAAACAGCTTTCGGCAGCTTATATTATTCCAATGACATTGCCGGTAATCCCGGCCTTTGAAAAAACAGTAACGAGGGGGAACTGGAATGAGGGTTTTCTTAGAGCGCAGCATAATAAAACCGCAGCTTTCAGACGTGCGCTGCAATTCCTGCGGGCGTGACGTGGACAAAACCAATATCGGCTACTTCGAAGACCATGTCTCGCTCTCTAAAACTTGGGGATACCACTCGCCCTACGACGGCGAAGCCCACGATATAGACCTTTGCGTAGATTGCTACACCGACTGGATTGCTCATTTCGAAATACCGCCTTGCGCGGAATCACTCGCCGGGGCGTAAACAAAGAACTGCCTGCATTGATGATGCGGGCGGTTTTTTTTTGATTTACATACAAATAAAAAAGGCACGGTCAACTGAAAATCAGTCAACCGCGCCCGTTCATAAGGCAACCCCCGAAAACCGTCACTTCGTCGGAATTTCAAACGCGCGTTGAGCTCTCGCTACGTTTGAAATTCGTCTTAGCTGGTTTTCGGGGATTGCCGTTATTGTCATTGAGTATGATGATACTCTGCGCATTGGTGGTTATAATGTCCTTCGTAGTCGTTTGTTGCGCGGTGCCAAACGGAATGCCCGTATTCCGCGCATTGATTGCTGTAGTGAGCTTCATAGGTATGCGTTGCGCGATGATGTGCGAAATGTTCGTATTCCGCGCATTGATTGCTGTAATGTGCGTCATAGTTGTCGGTTGCTCTGTGCCAAGCGTATCTGCCCGAACAATGCTGTCCTCTGTTGTGACCGCGTCCGTAGCTGCCGTGATGGTTTTCTGCATAAGCGAGAACCGACGTCATGGACAGCAACATCAGCACTGTCAAAATAAAAACTATTTTTTTCATGATAAGCCCTCCTTTTGTATTAATATACCATCCTTAATTACAAAAAGCAAGTCAGCTCTGTGGGCGAGTTCGGTGTTGTGGGTTACGATGACTATTGTTTTTCCCGATTTGTGAATTTCGAAAATATGGTTTAACACTTCATTTTCCGATTCTGAATCCAAATTACCCGTGGGTTCATCCATAAGAAGAATATCCGGGTCGTTCGCAAGTGCCCGCGCGATTGAAACCCTCTGCTGTTGTCCGCCCGACAGTTCGGAGGGTTTTGCATTTGCCTTATCGGAAAGCCCGACGAGCGCCAATAGTTTTTCTGCCTTTGCCCTGTGGTCTTTTTGCGGAATTTTTCCGAACATCATTGCCGTCTGAATATTTTCCATTGCTGTAAGATTATGCAGCAGATTAAAAAACTGGAACACGAAGCCTATTTTTTCTGCTCTGAGTTCGGAGAGCTTGTTATCACTCATTTTCGAAATATCCGCATCGCAAATTAAAACGCTTCCGTCGGTCGGCTTATCCAGACCGCCGATTAATTGAAGCAGCGTGCTTTTCCCGTGACCGGAAGGCCCGACGACGCAAGAAAACGAGCCGCGCGGAATCTCGATGCTCACACCCTTCAATGCATGGGTTTTTGCCGCGTTTTTCCCGTATATTTTCACCAAGTTTTCGATTCGGATAATCGTGTCACTCATAACTCATTGCCTCCGCAGGTGTAAGTTTCGCGGCCTTCCACGCGGGATAAAATCCCGATAAAACGGAAATCGCAACTGACAAAAAAATCGCCGCAAAAATTATCGGCGCGTTAATGCTCGCCTCAGGAGCCGCGCCTTTCAGCAAATCGCCCATGCCGCTTTCGGCAATCATCGGTCCTGCGAAAATCGAAACAACATATCCGACTGCCACGCCGAGAATTCCGCCAAGAAAACCGTATAATCCCGATTCCAAAAGAAATATTTTAAAAATCGCGCCGCTTTTGCCGCCGATTGCGCGCAGAATTCCGATTTCGCGCCGCCGTTCGGAAATTGCCGTCATCATTGTGTTGATTATGCCGAAAGCGGCGGCGACAAGCGAAACGCCCGCGATTAGCTGCAAAGCAACATTTATCGAGCCGAGCATTGACAAAACCGTGCTTAAAAGCTGTCTGTCCGTCGTAACGGAAACATTTACCACATCTAAAATCGCGGCTATGTAGCTTTCTGTTTCGGCGATGTTTTCGACTTTTGCTCCTATGTATGAAATATATTCTCCTACATCAAAAATTTCCTGAACAACGGAAAGCGGCAAATACATTGCGGTATCGTCGTTATTGCCGTTTTCCTCAAGAATCGCCGCAACGGGAAAATTTTCGCCACGAATCGTCAACGTATCGCCGACATTCAAATTAAATGAATTCGCAATACCCGAGCCGAGAACCAACACTCTCACGTCCCGCGAAGAAAAATAATTTCCCTCGCGCACGCGCCAATCGTTAAATTCAAGCATTTCCGCCGGATAGATTCCAATAACGGAAACGGGTCTGTTTTGTACCGCAGTCGTCTGCGTTAAATACGGAACCGCCGTAATTCCCGGAATCGCCGAAACTTCCGCCAACACGCTGTACTGCAACGATTCGGGAAGCGAGTTTCCGGTTAATATCGAAATTTGGTCATAAGCACACCAGTTTTTCGGCGTAATAATAAGATTCGCGCCAAGCGCGTCCGCCTGCCTTGTAACCTCGCCGCGCATACTTCCGCCGAGCGAAAGCAATGCAACAAACGACGCCATCCCTATGGTTATTCCAAGAAGCGTAAAAACAAAACGCCCTTTTCTGCGCAGAAGATTTTTTGCTACAAGCTTAAAAATATTCATTGCGTGCCTCCGGGATTCGAAAGTGTCAGCCGATGCATGATATTTTGCCGCACTACAAGTTCCGTCACTTCAAAGTAATAGCCGTCATCCGTCTGCACAAAACTGCCCGTAATATCTACCATGTCCGCTAACTCGGGCAAAGGGTCGCTTCCGCTGTATCGCGCGGGCATTGCATATGCCCCGCAATATAAATTTCTGCACGCAAGAAGCTCATTCGTGTCCATTACCGTAAAGAAAGTCGCGTCGCTTTCCGAAAACGACGAAGCAACACCGTCAATTTTTATCACACCCGTAAACGCCAACGGGTCATTTTGAATATTATAAATGCTTAAAATGTGAAGTTCAGCTTCTCCGTTGTCTTTAGCACAGCCGACGGCAAACAGCGTAATCAGCACAAATAAAAGAATTTTTTTCATCTAAATATCGCTCCAACTCGGCGCAACATATTCGGCACCTTCCAATATAATCAACTCGTTGATTTCCAAGAATTGAATTTCCCATTGAATCGCTTCATCGAAATAAGTGCCGAAAACCCCGGCTATATCAATAATCGTATAATCTTCAGGATATTCGGAATGAACGCTACCCTCGCTAAACGCAAATTCCACATATCGAAAACAACATCCCATTGCGTCGTCCACAAGCAATAAATGATAATCCTGTTCAACAACCTCATCATAGAACCTAAGATACGGTCCGATAAGCCGCAGTGATTTCCCGTAAAATTCGTCAGGTCGCCAAAACATTATTTGAGAAAACTGCTCGTCAAATTCCTCACCGCCGAAAACCGTAAAATCCACATCCACTTCAAACGGCGGCGGAGGAAAATGCTCCAGTTCCCCAAGATACTTAATCATCGGGTTTACACTGTCCTCACCGCCGCCGCCCCAAGAACGTTCCGGTATTTCGATATTTTCAAAATAATCAAACGAAAAAACAGTTGATTCACTTTGCGGTTCAATTGAAACTTCAGTTTCTTCCGTCGCCGCGCAACCCACAAGAACGAATATAATTGCAAAAATAAATTTTTTCATACGCAAAGCCCTCTCTTTTTATCAAATAATACACCATCCCATGTGAATCCGAGGGAAGCAGAATCGTGGTTCGTGGTTGAAAAGGATTAAGAATACTTATCAATTCCATTCAGCGATAAGATGCTCGTCAACATCCGCAATCCAAGTTTTTATCGGTTTTCCGTACACAACGGCGTTTTCGCCGTAATCTATAAGCTCCGCCTTTGCTTCTGCGATGTGGCGGTTTTTTATTTGCAGGGTTTCGTTATAAAGGTTTTTCAAAATTTCTTTATCATAAAATATTTTTTTAATCAATGCGGTGAATTCCATGGTTTTTTCAATCGGCATACTGTCCGCCATGCGAATTTCGATACGGTTTTTCAGGCGCACATCGGGGAACGCCATATTGGTGATATGTTCGATTTCGTCGGGTGACAGTTCGCGGTTTGCGAAAAGCTCCGACGTTTTTTTATTACCGGTGTAAGTTTCATCGAAAAAAATCGGCGGCATTTCGTAAATATATTTCGCGTATTCCGAAAAACCGAAATTGCCGTCACATGCACCGCTTACAATCATTGAGCGTGCGGGGTCAACATCGTTCCAAATATGTGTGCGTAGCATTTTTCCGCTGTAGGGTTCGCCTTCGAAAAAATCAGCGTTATCGCATAAGTACGAAAAAATCGGCGATAAAATATTTGCGACGCGAAATTTCATTGAAAAATCCGTCTCGTCCTCGTAGTCAACGGAAACCTGCGTTGCGGCGGTTCCCTTCATCATATATTTCCCGCGCGAACCCGTTGTTTTGAAATGATTGTACATAAACTCATAACGCTGCTTCGGAATAAGCGATAGCTCATCCACTCTGCTTTTCAAATGATATCCCGCGCATAAAAGCTCGCAGTTCATTTCACTTAAAACAGGAGAAATTACATTAATAAATTCATCGTATGTATTTCTTATCCTGTCAAGACACGAAGAAGGATTAATACTGATTTCAAGCTGTGCGGCGGGTTCGAGCGAAATCTCCGCGCCTAAACCGACGGAAGAATTCTTGCGCGTAATTCCGATAATCCGCCCCTGTGAATAAATCGGCTCGCCGTAAAGCGGCTGCA
>JAIRVD010000078.1 GCA_031254075.1 Clostridiales bacterium | reverse complement strand
CGCGAGTACGAGGCGGCGTTCGTTGATGTCGGTAACAACGATGTTGCGCGCGCCGATTCGTTTGAGTATCGGCACAGACATTAAACCGATGGGACCCGCGCCCGTTACGAGAACATCTTCGCCGAGAACGTCAAACGAGCGCACTGTGTGCATCGCGTTTCCGAGCGGGTCGAGTATGCTTAATATGTTTAAAGGAATGTTCTCGTCACATTGCCAAATATTTTTCGCGGGGAAGCAAAAATATTCCGCGAACGCGCCGTCCGTGTTTACGCCGATGCCCTTTGTGTTCGGGCAAAGATGCTGGTCGCCCGTCATGCACTGGCGGCAGCTTCCGCAAAATAAATGCCCTTCGCCGCTCACAAGTTCGCCGACCTTCACATGCGTAACATTCCGCCCGACTTCCGCAATATCACCCACAAATTCATGCCCGATTATTTGCGGCGTGCGAATCGTTTTCTGCGCCCACGAATTCCAACTGTAAATATGTAAATCCGTTCCGCATATCGCCGTCTTCTTCGTTTTAATCAAAACATCATTGTCGCCCGGCGTCGGCACATCCCGTTCCTCAAGAACAAGTCCGCAATACTCGCGCGTTTTTTTTACGATAGTTTTCACAAATATCACCTCGCGAAAATTATATCACAATTTATCGGCAAATTTTTTACGCCGTATGTATATTCTTCTCAATTCTGTACAATACTGTATTCATTGATACTTACCATCGCCGCCGACAGGCGGAAGACGAAGGGAGGTAAACGGTATGGACAACAATAAAAAGAATAACGCAACAGATACCACGAACAAGAACAACAACAGGACCGAATTTGCAGAAGATTGCAACAACAACACAGCCAACAACGCCAACAAAAACAAAAATAAGTAAACGAAAAAATCCCCGCGCTGTGTTTTGCGGGGATTTTTATTTAATTTTCGTCTTCTTTTACGCCTAATGTTTCGTTTATGGTACCATGCAACGAAGACATTTTGCCATAAGCAAACAAGGATTATCTTCGTCCCACAGCGTGGGGAAGACTTCAAGCGGCTTGAAGCCCGCGGATAGGTAGAATAATCTTGTTTTATTGTATTCTTCGCATTCGCGTGATTCGTCCAGAGTTTTTACGGTGAGGAATTCGATTTTGTTTTCTTTGCAAAATAATTCGCAGCATTCGATTAATTTTTTTCCGATGCCTTGGCTGTGATGTGTTTTCAAGATTCCGATTACGCAAATTTCGGATGAAAATTTGCTGTGAATTTTTATCGCAACAAAACCAACCGCCATGCCGCAATCGAAAGCGGCATAAAACGGCATCGACTGCACCTGTTGTACATAATCAACAATGGAGGCTTCAATTCCGAACCACTCGGGTAATGAGCGCAAAATTTCGTTGCAGATTTTTGATTTTTCTTCGGGAGAAAAAATTTCATTTATTTCAAACATAATTCACCTCGTAAGCGAATAATAAAATTCCCGTCAAAAAAGTCAAGATAATTAATTTTAAAAGGATTATCATATAAACAATCCCGGGAGAAATAAAAAAAGGCAGCGTGGTGAAATGGATTACAGGGCGCAAATATGTGTGCTGATTGCGTGTATTGAGCGAAGCATAAAAAGCAAGCCCGATTATCGCGAGATGGAGCGGTCGATAGGATTTTCGTATCGGCATATGCGCGAGATTTTTCGGCGAGTGATGACGGTGAGTTTGGCGCGATATATTGTTGCGCGCAAGATTGCGAACGCGGCGTTTACGCGCCGGTGATTCCCGAGTCTGTAAATTCCGCGCTTCCGAAAATTAGGGAGGTAAACGAAATGGGAGAAATGAAAAAAACAACGGATAGCTGTATTTTATACGGCGTTCCGAGAATTCACTTCGGAATGGAAGAAGACGGGCGTTTTCAAGCAACGCCGTTTCCGATGTGTTTCCGAACGGTTTTGAATTACATGGGACAGGATTTCGGATATACGCAGGCAATGGTGTATTCCGGCGCGGCGTTCCGAATGCGTTGGGGCATCGAAAACGGCGGATGGGATTTGGCTGCGATTGATATTCGCAACATTTACGAAACATGGGAAAAACCTTTTCGGCTTGCGTTCAAAGCGGCGGGACGCGATTACAACGTCCCCGATATAACCGACGAAAGCATGAAAAAAGAAATTTATCTTCAATTTATTAAATCCGAACTCGACTGCGGACGCCCCGTAATCGCGCTCGGCGTAGTCGGACCGCCCGAAGCCTGCATAATTACAGGCTACAGAAAAAACGGCGAAACACTTCTCGGTTGGAGTTTGTTTCAAGGCGACGTCCCCTTCGGCGGAGAACACGACATCGACGAAACCGGATATTTCTCGCAGGATAAATGGTTCGAAAACATCGAAGGCATTATGGCAATCGGCGAAGACATCGGCAAAGGCGCGTCTGTAAAAGAAGTTTTGCAAAACGCGTACACGCTGATGACAAAAGAAAATGTCACAGTCTACGACGGCATGTTTTCATACCACGGCGGTCAAGCCGCCTACGAGGCGTGGGCGAAAACAATCGAAAATGACTCATTCTTTTCCGGCGAAAATTTCAAGCAAGAGTACGGAAACTGTCAAAACGATGCGGAAATGATGCTCGGCGAAGGACGCGGTTATGCCGCCGTCTACCTTAACAACTTAGCCGAAACAACTCCGTACTCGGCAGACGAACTCCGCCACTGCGCCGCACTTATCGAATCTGCCGCAGTCTGCGCATGGAAAATGCAAGACCCGCGCGGCGGCTGGCAAGTAACCGACGAAAACATGGCACGTTTCCGCGACGCAAAAGTTCGAAAACGAATCGCGGAATTAATTCGCCAAGCGGCAATATACGAGAAAGATGCCTGTGCAAAGTTGAAAGGAATTATAGATAAAATTTAGAAATTTGTGTAAAATAACTGCGCCGCTGTAGGCAATCTCCGTTCGGAGGTTGCCTGAAATGCGGCGCATGTTTTTGTGCCTGTAGAAAATTGCATCGTGATTTCCACTTGTAAAAGGGGATTAATGGATATGATTATTAATTTGCTTCTCACGATTGTAGGATTTATTGTGTTGATAAAAAGTGCTGACTTCTTTGTTGACGGGGCGGCTTCGTTTGCGCGGAATGTGAAAATCCCGACGCTGATTGTCGGGTTGACAATTGTTTCGTTCGGAACGTCCGCGCCCGAGCTTGCGATTTCGTTCAGTTCGCATATTGCGGGTAACGGTGATATGCTTATGGGAAACGTCGTCGGAAGCAATATTTCAAATATTCTTGTAATCTTGGGAATCGCGATTATAATAATGCCGTTTAATATTCCGCGCGACGCAATCGGCAAAGAAATCCCGATTCTTTTTTTAATTACAGTCGGTGCGTCGATTTTACTTCTTGACAATGTTTTTGACCCGTCGCAAGTAAATTCGCTTTCGCGTGCGGACGGTATAATGCTGATAGTTTTGTTCAGCATATTCGTATATTATTTAATCACAATCATGCTTCGCGCCCGTGACGGAACAGAAGTCGAAGAAGAGCCGAAATTCAAATTGCCGAAATCTGTTTTATTCACCGTCGCGGGGCTTTTGGGTGTAATTTTTGCGGCAGACCTTGTGGTTGACAATGTTACCGATATCGCGGAAGCAATCGGCATCAGCCAAAAAATTATTGCGGTTACAATTGTTTCAATCGGAACATCTCTGCCCGAACTTGTAACCGTAGTCGTCGCCGCAAAAAAAGGCGAAAACAGCATGGCGCTCGGAAGTATCGTCGGAAGCAATATCTTTAACACATGCATCGTGCTGGGCTTGCCGATTGCGATTCTCGGCGAAATTTCAACGACGACATTCGGCTATGTCGATGCGCTCTTTATGCTGGTTGCAGTGGGGTTGTTGGAGATTTTCTCTGTCACCGACAGGTCGTTAAAGCGCATCGAAGGCGTATTTCTAATCGGCATCTATGTTCTTTACGCCGCATATGTTTTTATGCAGTAAAAAATGATATTATAGCTTTCGAAAATTTTTTGAAGCCGTAAAACGGCTTCCCTGAAAGTTGTGGTTAAATGTCAAAACCGATTGTCGCAATCGTCGGGCGACCGAATGTGGGCAAATCGACGTTGTTTAACAGAATTGTCGGAACGCGTGTTGCGATTGTGGACAATAAGCCCGGCATAACGCGTGACAGGCTTTATTCCGACGCGGAATGGCTTGGACGGCATTTTACGTTAATTGACACGGGTGGGCTTGACCCCGACTCGGATGATTTAATAACGAAGCATATGTTTAATCAAACGGAAGCCGCAATTGAAAACGCGGATATCGTTTTATTTTTGACGGATATAAAATCCGGAGTAACGGACGCCGACAGGCAGGTTGCGGACATGCTGCGCCGCGCGAAAAAGAAGGTTGTTCTTGTTGTTAACAAAGTGGACGTGCCGTCAAAGGAAAATAACGAACTTTACGAATTTTACGAATTGGGAATCGGCGACCCGATTCCTATTTCAGCGGGGCAGGCGTTGAGTCTCGGCGATATGCTTGATGAAATTGCCACTCTTTTTCCGCCCGAGCAAGAAGGCGAGGAAGAAGACGATAAAATCAAAGTCGCAATCGTCGGCAAACCGAATGTCGGAAAATCTTCGTTAATAAATAAAATTTTAGGCGAGCAGCGTTTGATTGTGAGTGATATTCCGGGGACGACGCGCGATGCCGTAGACACGTTTTTAACGCGAGACGGGCATGATTATCTTTTCATTGACACGGCGGGGTTGCGGCGAAAAAGCAAAATAAAGCAAAATATAGAAAAATATAGCATCGTGCGAACGCTCGCCGCGGTTGAACGATGCGATGTTTGCGTGCTTCTCGTGGACGCGGAGGAAGGAATCACAGACCAGGACACGAAAATCGCGGGCATTGCGCACGAAGCCGGACGAGCGGCAATCGTCGCGGTAAACA
>JAIRVD010000183.1 GCA_031254075.1 Clostridiales bacterium | reverse complement strand
ATTTCTGCGCAACCAACGGAATTAATATTTACAATTTTGAATATGTGCGTCCGTCGTTCGTCCCGAATGCAGGCGTCGCAAGAATCAGCATCGACGGCGTCGAGCATACCGATTTTCGTGAACGCATTTCAATTCCGCGCGACGCAAGCCGCTTGACGGCTGAGTTGTCGTTACTTTCGTTCGGGCTGACGGATGATTCCGTGTTGTTCTACCGATTAATCGGCTTAAATTCCGAACCCGAAATGTTATCGCGAACATACCATGGCGATATTTCGTTCACAAACCTGCGCGGCGGATATTACACCTTGCGTGTTTGGTCGCAAAACGCCGTCGGCGAAATCGGAAATGTTGTTGAAATTAAAATGTATAAAGAACTCGGTTTTTTTGAGCATACAAGCGTGTGGATTATACTCGCGTTTCTTTTTGCCGTGCTTATTGTTTCGGCTTCGATGGCAATCATCCGTAGCCGCACGCGCAAGCTTCAACTAAAACAACAGGAATACCGCACAATTATTTCGCAGGCACTTACCGCAATCGCAAACACCATCGACGCAAAGGACTCGTACACATCGGGACATTCCGTTCGCGTTGCCGCCTATTCCGTTGAAATAGCACGCAAAATGGGCATGGACAGAGACTTTTACGAAAATCTCTACTACATCGCGCTCTTACACGATGTCGGCAAAATCGGCATTCCGAACGAAATCATAAACAAGCCCACAAGCCTTTCCAACGACGAATACGACGCCATCAAACAACATCCCGAAATCGGCAAAAATATTCTCAGCGGAATCACCACCATCCCGCACCTGACCGCAGGCACCGCAGAACACCACGAACGCTGGGACGGCAAAGGCTATATCAACGAACTCACAGGCGAGGAAATCTCGCTCGAAGCCCGCATAATCGCCATCGCCGACACCTACGATGCCATGTCTCACGACCGCGCCTACAGAAAAAGCCTCCCAAGGGAAGCCATTCTCGAAGAATTCAAAAAGGTCAGCGGAAAACAATTCGACCCCGCCATTACCGCAATAACAATCGAATTAATCGAACAGGATTATTTTAATTCGATTGATATTAACAGCATTATCGGGATTAATTGATTTTTCTATACAAGCAATTTCCCTGCTTCCCTATCGGTGATTATCGTAACATCCGGATGCAATTGAAGAATGGAAGACGGGTTTTTAGGTGTGATTGCGCCGTGGACGGTTTTTTGTAAAATTTCTGCTTTATTTGCGCCGTTTGCTAAAAGCAGAATTTTTTTTGCGGAGAAGATTGTTTTTATGCCCATTGTGAGCGCGTATTTGGGAACATCATTTTCGTTTTCGAAAAAGCGAGAATTTTCTTTGATTGTGGATTCGTCGAGTTTTACGTGATGTGTTGCGGCGATGAATTCGTCGCCCGATTCGTTGAAGCCGATATGACCTTCGACGCCGATTCCGAGGATTTGCAGGTCGATGCCGCCATGTGAGGCGATTTCTTCTTCGTATGCGATGCATTCTGCCGCGTGGTCGGCTGCCTCGCCGTCTTGGATATGCGTTTCTTTAAATTTCACATGTCTGTACAAATGCGTTTGCATATAGTGATAATAGCTTTGTTTGTCGGTTTTTTTGATTTTGTAGTATTCGTCCAAATTAAATGTCACGACTTTTGAAAAATCAACATCGTTTGCGTTGTACATCTTCACAAGTTCGCAGTATGTACCAATCGGTGTACTTCCTGTCGCAAACCCAAGCACGCTTTCCGGCTTGCCGTTCACTTGTGCTTTAATTATTTCAGCGGCACGCAGGCTGAGTGACGCGTAATCGTTTTCGATTACAATTTTCATATTATTCCTCCATATTTCACCAACTCGGCGGCACATGTCATGATGAGCAATGTGCCGCCGTTTTCGTTTAATTTATTTGCGGAAAGAAATTCGCGTGTTAAATCATTTGCATCAGCAATAAGTTGCGCGTAGGTTTCAAGCGGAAGACCTTGTTCGTCCATGAACGGAACGAGAACTTCCTGAATCGTCGGAATATCAAAAACGGTTTTCAGCCGGTCAATCATTGCCAGTGCCGCAAGATGCTTGTGCGTATAAAAACGCTTATCAACAGGCGGCGGAAGAAAACCCGCGCGAATATAATTCTGAATCATTGCGCGTGTAATTCCGATGGATTTTTTTTCGCAGAATTTCATAACCTGCGAAATCGTCATCGTCGGGCTGTAGTGGCGAATATCACTTAACGGGTCATTCATCTCAGTTGCCGCGTGCGCCCCTAAGCAAAGCAGCTACGGTTTCGGGATGAATAAGCTGCGCGTTGCTGCGGTTAAACAGTCCGAAGGATTCGTTTCCGGTTGAAGCGGCGTGTCCGCCGTTATCCCACCAGAAGCACGGAATATTTTTCGAACGCGCGTAGCCGACATAGAATTCAGCCCATTCCGCGCGTGCGGCGTTGTTTCCGCCGCGGTACATCGCGCCCATTTCACCGATTACCACGGGAACTCCTCGGCTGACAAACAAGTTGTGAGCGCGGTCAATGCGTGAGGTTATCGGATTTGTGTCGCCGGAATTATTTCTGTTCCAAGCGGAAACCGCCCCGTCGCCTGTATTTAAGGCAAAATTATATGGCTCGTAGAAATGAATCGAAACGATGATTCTGTCACTTACGGTATCGGTCGGAACAACCAGCGCACGCATCGCAACATCAAGCGGCGACGCGCCATATGTCGGCACAACCAAAACGCGTTCCGCGTTATTCCCGCCCGTTGCACGCACCGTGTCAACGAAAAGCTGATTCAAAATATTCAGATTATTGCGTTCTTCCGCTGTTCCGCCGTTCCATTCCGCCGGAGTGCCTTTCGTACGCGGTTCGTTCAGCCCTTCGAATACAAGGCGTTCGTTGTAACCTTCAAATTCATTCGCGATTTGCGTCCAAATTCTTTCGATTGCGCGGCGCGATTCTGCCATGTTCGGATTATTCAAATCAAATATATATTCATCATGATGCGAGTTAAGCATGATATACATATCATTTGCCACGGCATAATCCACTACCTGCCGCACGCGCGCCATCCAGTCCTCGCGAATATTGTAATCCGAATCCGCAACCTTGTACCATGTCACCGGAATGCGAATCGCGTTAAAGCCCGCCGCCGCAACCGCGTCAACCAACTGCCTTGAGGCTACGGTATTAACCCACGCGGTTTCCATTTGCGCAACCGATGTATTAGCATAAGAGCCGCCGCCGAGCCACGAAAATCCGGTGCGGCTGTTTCCGTGCGAGTCCAATGTATTTCCCAAATTCCAACCGAGAACGATTCTCGAATTCCATTCCGTTGCCGTAATCGCGTTAAATCCGCCCGATGTTGCAGGTGCCGTTGTAGGCGCAACAGTCGGCGCAGGCGTAACCGCCGGGGAAGCCGTAGGCGTTGCCGTCGGAACAGGCGTACCCGTAGGCGCAATGGTAGGTAACGGCACTTGTGTAATCGCCGTTGTATCAATCAAAACCGCATTCGCCGATGCGTCCCAGTCAACCCTGAAGCCAATCACGTCGCCCAAATCACGCAACATAAAATAGTTATGCCCGTTAATATTGTATGCCCTTAAATTCGCGTTAACACCGTCAACATACACAACCGCCGTACTCGGAACCGCCATTTGCCGACCCACAGCCAAAGCCGCGCCGCCGCCCTGCACATACGATGTCTTCGTAGTCAAAAGAATCGCGTTACGCGCCGCGTCCCAGCCGACATCAAATTTTGCTTCCGTATCTTTTAAAACATGCGCTACATCACGCAGCATAAAATAATTATGCCCGCTGATATTATACGCCCCAATTTCAACCGCCTGCCCGTCAACCCGCACACTGTGCGCAGAAGGCTCCGCCGTAGCACTCGCAAAAACATTCGCGGGAACAAGCGATAAAACAAAGACTAACGCCATTATCAATGCAAAAAACCTTTTTTTCATGTTAAATCTCCATTCAAGTAAATTTATGGACGAGACAATTGCTCTTCGGTGTCTTTTATTTATTTTTCATTCAATTTCAATTCTTCCGCGCGTTTTCTTTTAAACTCCTCGAACG
>JAIRVD010000020.1 GCA_031254075.1 Clostridiales bacterium | reverse complement strand
CCGTCGTGCGTCGCGCCGATGTAAATTAATTCTCCGCTACGGTATCGCACCAACGCCTTTATATCATAATATTTACCCTTAGCCCGCCAACCGTTTTCGATGATAACAGGCGAATCATCCGTCTTGGTAAGACGAATCTTCTGCCCCCTTCGCAATGAAGGATTTTGCGGTGCATCCGGTTTCGGCGATTCGGGCGGAGGCGAGGGTGGGGGAGCAATCGGCTTAGGCGGTTCCGCGGGTTTTTGCGGCGAAGGTTCAACAGGCTTCGGCGGTTCAACCGGTTTCGGTCGCTCAACAGGCTTCGGCGGTTTGGGCGGCTCAGAATCCTCTTCCCCGCCGAAATGTTTTAACAGAGTAGAAAGCCCTCCGTTAAACCCACTTGCAACAGCACCGACCCTCCAAACATCTTTTTTATATATTTCGACCGCTATTACCGCTCTTTCGTTGAGAAAATCGGAACCGGTCATGCATAGTTTAAGTGAATTTTCACCTTGCGACAGCGTAACCGCAAGATTTTGAACTTGATACATTGTTGCCTTGCCGTCGATGCTTACGGTAAAAACGAGTTTTGAAATAAACGCGGGCAATTGCGACAGCAAAACGGCATACGAAGTATTCGAACCCGAGCCGCTTAAAACGATTTCGTTATTCGGCGACGAAGTCTGGTTGTAGAAAACCATATACCTGTCGTCGGCAAGTTTTTCGTCGGCGTCCACGCCAAAGCAGACGGAATCGAATTCCCCGTTTCCGGTAACAGAAATTGCAACGGTTATTTCTTTTGAAATATCAAAATGCGCGTCAAGCTTACCTCTGAACCCGCGCTGCATTTGCATAAAAACCACCCAAATCTAAAAGGTTGTTTCAAATATAGCGTTTTGCAAGCTCTGTTAATCCGGGGTCGTTGGTTGCTTGACCGATGGCAGAGAATTTCCATTCGCCGCTGTGGCGGTAGACTTCGCCAAAAATCATCGCGGTCATGCCGTCGTAATTTTCCGATAAATTATATTTTAGAAGCTCTTGATTATTTTGCGCATTAACGATGCGGATAAACGCGTTTTGAATCATGCCGAAATGTTGCTTGCGCTGAACCGCCTGATAAATGTTTACAACCATAACAATTTTGTCGCAGCTTGCGGGTACCTTGTCGAGCATAATTTTAATCTGCTCATCGTCGCCGTCGCCTGCGCCGGTTAAATTATCGCCTTGGTGCATAACTCCGCCCGACTTATGCGTAAGATTTCCGAAATAAACGATGTCATCTTTTCCGCCTTTTAGCTTTCCTTCGGTAAGTAAAATCGCGCTGGCATCGCAGTCTATCGCCGACCCGCCTCCGCTGACTTCGTCCCAGCCAAGCCCGACAATAAGTGCATTTAAACCGGCATTACCCTTTGTAAGGTCAACTTTTTGTCCCTTTTGAAGATTGACTGCCATAACTGCCTCCTCTATTTAACTTTATTATTGCTTGTATTCATATTCGGAAGCGCACCGAACGAACTTACGGCAAGCGCATCATAGACCTTAATCGTAGGTGCGAGCCAAACGATACCGGTTCCTCTGAACACATTTACCAATCCCTCGCCGCTTACGGCAGAACCAAGCAGTGTTTTCGCGGAACGTTCGACGGTGAAATTTAAATTGCCCATTCTGAGGATGGCGAAACTGCCGTCAACTTTCAGAACGTCGTTATTTAATTCGATAATATTTACTTCTTCCATCGGAACGATGTGTTCCAAAACGATGATGCCGGGTCCCGTAAGCGAAATTTGGAACAGCCCTTCGCCGCCGAACAGCGCGGAGCTTACGCTTTTCTGCATAATCGGTCTTATATTTACGGAACCTTGCGCGGCATAGAACATTCCTTTATCAACGATTACTTCTTGGTTGTTTTCCAATTCAACCAAATAGAAATGTTTAAATGAAGGTTCGCTTACAAGCATTCCCGTGCCTTTGTATTCGGGTTGCGCCATTTTTTCGCCCGTTAATGCGCCTGAAATCGCGCGTCCGAGAACATTCCCTGCCGTTACGCCCGATACCATCTCAAGATTGCCTTGAAAATAACTCATTGCGCCCGGTTCGATTTTAAATGAATTATTTGTGCAGTGCAAAACAACTTGTCTCACCTTGATGTTTTGTCTTGTCATAAAATACATCGTCTGCGCCATTCGTGTGTTAGTAAGGCCTTTTAAGGTTTGATATTCGATAACTTCAACGTGCAAGCCTTGGGTTTTTATCTCGTCTATTATTTTAATGTTTTCTCTTGTACCGATTGCATTGTAATTCATTTTGCCGCAACTCCCTTCCAAATTGCCTTTCTTATTAAATCAATCGGGATTACAAGAACTGCAAGTCCGATTACAAAGAACCACTCGTTAATCGAAAGCCCGAAGCTTCGCAGAATGACTCCGCCGAAATAAACCATTCCGACCTGAACTACCGCAATCAGCGCGATGATATATAAGAAGCCTTTGTTTGCGGTGATGTTTTCGAACAGATTAATTTTTTCGGTTCTGACATTAAACGCGTAAAACACATAAACGAAAATGAAGAACGCGAAGAATCCTGTGAAAAGATACGGATTTTTGCCGTCAACAAGGTTTTCGGTGCTGCGGAAAATATTTTCAACGAATCCGCCGCCGATTGAAGAATGTGCTCCGCCCGAAAGCAGGAAGAACATTCCGAGTACAAACGTGAATACCATTCCGACAATGATTGAACTCCACATATACGGGCTGATGATGCCTTCGTCGCGGCGTTTCGGTTTTTCCAGCATATAACGTTTAAGTGCGGGTTCGCCGCCGAACGCAAGCGCGGCAAGCGTATCCATAACAAGATTAATCCACAAAATTTGTGTAATCGTCAACGGTTCCATGATTCCGAGAATCGGGCAAACAAGCGACACCAAAACCGCCGCGAGATTTATTGTTAATTGGAACATAATAAATTTACGAATACTGTTGTAAATTGTTCGACCGTATAAAATTGCTTTGTCAATCGAGCTGAAATTATCGTCCATTATGATAACTTCGCTCGCTTCTTTTGCGACTTCGGTGCCGCTTCCCATTGCGAAGCCGACGTCGGCGGCTTTAAGCGCGGGAGAATCATTAACGCCGTCACCGGTCATTCCCACAACGAGGTCGAGGCTTTGCGCGATACGAACCAAACGACTCTTATCGCTCGGCAATGCCCTTGCGATAACGCGTATGTCTTTAAGTTTTTCCTTAACTTCATCGTCGGAAAGTTTCGCAAGCTCGTCCGACGTTAAAATGATATCGGAATCATCTTTGATTAATCCCGCTTCTTTTGAAATGGCGACAGCGGTTTCTTTACGGTCACCCGTAATCATTACGACTTGAACGCCCGCGCTTTGCACCTGCGTAATCGCGGGAATCGCATCGGGACGAACATCGTCGCGAATTCCGATTACGCCGACTAAGGTCCATTCGCCGCCGGGAAGATTTTCGCCTTCGATTTCTTCCTTGCAGGTCGCGAACGCAAGCACGCGAATCGCGCGTCCCGCCATTTCGTCTATTTTTGCGTTGAGTTTATCAAAGCCCGAAAACGGCTGAGCTTGTCCGTTTTCGTCGTAATAATATTTGCATTTTGATAAAACAATTTCCGGCGCGCCTTTTATTAATGTCATATTGTAATCGCCGATAATTTGGCTCGCGGAAAATTTATTTTTGCTGTTAAAAAGAATCGAACGCACGCGCGTAACATTCGCCGCGTCGGTTTTTACCGCAACATAATTCATGACCGCGCGGTCGGTTGCGTTACCGCCGATTACTTTTACAACATTGTCTTCTCTGCTGACGACGGCACTTGTGTTATTGTAAATGCTCATAGTAAGCAACTTGCCGAGTTCGGTTTTCGTATCTTCGATTGAT
>JAIRVD010000360.1 GCA_031254075.1 Clostridiales bacterium | reverse complement strand
ACGCTGCTAAACTCACGAATTTGCTGGCAAACCGAAGTCCCTTCGATTTTTGGAAGCATGACATCGAGTAAAATCAAATCATAATTATTATCTTTTGCCAGTTGCAAGGCCTCTTCCCCGTCATAAGCGGCGTCCACTTTCATGCCGTCCTGTTCCAGGCTGAATTTAATTCCCTTTACAATGTTTTTTTCGTCGTCTACGACTAAAATATTTGCCATTTTGCACCTCTCGAAAGGAAGATTGTTATTAAATTATTTTTTGTTTTTTTATTATATCTTTTTACGTTTCAAATTTCCAGTGTATTCGCGGAAGAAATCGAAATGCCTTCGCCGCCCGAATTTTCCGCAGCGGCAGTCGTATTAATGGACGCGCAAACGGGGCTTGTACTGTATGAAAGCGAAGGTCATGCGGAAAATTATCCCGCAAGCGTAACGAAAATTATGACCGCGTTGCTTGTGCTGGAACACGCAACCGACTTGGAAGAACGAATCGAGTTCTGTGACGAAGCGATTTGGTCGATTCCGAGAAATTCAAGCAACATCGGAATGGATGTCGGCGAAACATTAAGCGTTCGCGACGCACTTTACGCGCTGATGCTTGAATCTGCAAATGAAGTTTCCGTCGCGCTTGCGATTCACATTGCCGGAAGCGTTGAAGAATTCGTAGATTTAATGAACCGACGCGCATTGCAAATCGGCGCGATTAATACTCATTTCGAAAACCCGAGCGGTTTGCCGTCAAACAGGCATGTTACAACCGCGTATGATATGGCGTTGATAATGCGCGAAGCAGTTCGCAATGAAATGTTTACAGAAATAATTTCGACTTTGCGTTTCGATATTGCGCCGACGGAACGCCAGTCCGAAACGCGGCACTTGCTTAACACAAATCGGCAAATTCAAGCCGGCCCGCATTTTAACGAATATGTAATCGGCGGAAAAACCGGCTGGACTTCCGCCGCCGGCAACACGCTTGTAACCTACGCCGCTGACGAAAACCGCCGTCTAATCGTAAGCGTTTTGCAGGGTGACGGCGCGGGCACATTCACCGACACAAACGCGCTGTTGGATTACGGCTTCGCGTTGCCGCTCGAAACCGTAACCGTTTTCGACGCGTCGGCGTATTCCGTTTCCGTTCCGGTTGAACAGGATATCAACGGCAATCCGACCGAAATCGGTCGCACTCGCCTTACGGCAGAGAGGGACTTGCAATTCGAACTTCCGCCCGACTGGTCGCATTCGTGGCTGCGATACGAGCTTTCCGTTCCCGAAACGCTCGCTCCGCCGATTCTTCTCGGCACAACCGTCGGACGCGTAGCCGTCTTCGTGCAGGACGTTTTCGTCGGTGAAGTTACGCTGACCGCGCAAGATGCCGTTTTCGCATACACGCCGCCCGTTTACGAAGAAGAAAGCTCATATGTACAAAACGAAATCATTATTCCGCAAGCCGCAAACGAACATCAATTTCAAATCTTTTCTGGTAGCCTTTCATTTCTCAACAACGAATATATAATCACCCTCGCTATTCCGCTCGCGCTTTCGCTTGCAACATTGTTCTTCGCCGTAATGGCTTCGCTCACACGCCACAAGCGCCGACTGCGCCGAATCGTTCGCGCGCGCCGCGCAAGATTTTCACGCTACCCCCATTATCGCTACAAAAATTAAGCTGAAAATCGTCTCAATCTTCGTCTCGCTTTCGACTGTTTTCAACTGAGATTTTGATAGAGACACGCTATAGCTTGTTTTTGCATAGCATGTCATTACAGTATTTTTTAGGAGGTATCGTAATGTATTCTATGCACCCGCTAAAGGAACCTGTTTCGTACACAAAAGAAGTTCTCGACTCTGCCTGCTGCGTTCCGAAAATGGAACTCGCGCAGGCATATGTATGTCCGCAAAAACTCGAAGGAATTTTCCCGCCCGAAGAAGGACTTCGCATGGGAACTATTTTTCCCGGGCTGTCCCAACCTTACGCAGGGAGGTATCGCAGATGACCATGAATGCAGACAGAGAAGCCCTTTTAAAACAAGTTACAGCCCTCGACTTTGCAGCGGTAGACCTTCAACTATACCTCAACACCCATCCGCATGACACCGATGCCCTTGAAATGTACAACGACTGCACGGAAAACGCCCGCAGAGCCCGCAAAACCTACGAGCAACAATTCGGACCGCTGACGGGCTTCCGCTCCGAAGGACAAACCGACTGGTCTTGGGAAAACGAACCATGGCCATGGCAAGCAGAATTCAATTTCTCACCGGGAGGGCATCATAATGTGGGTCTATGAAAAAAAATTGGAATATCCCGTAAAAATAAAGAAAACAAACCCCAAACTCGCGAAAATTATTATCGCCCAATACGGCGGACCGGAAAACTTTAGGGATAAAAAATTTTCCGCTTGACTTTAACGTTACGGAAATCATTACAATAACAGCGGACAGTCCGAAACAATGATTTCGAAATGGGGGTGAATAAATGGAACGGCGGTTAAACATTACGGAAGCAGCCGCGTTGTATCAAATATCTACTCGGACATTGCGCTATTACGAAGAAGTCGGAATTCTGAAAAGCCACCGAAAAACCGATTCGAAATATCGCGAATATGACCGAGCGCAATGCGAGCGGCTGGAAATTATTCTTCTTCTGCGCCGCCTTTCCTTCAGTGTAAGGATGATTGCCGAACTGCTGCACGGCGACGATGCGCAATTCCGAACCGTTCTGAACGAAAAAATCGCCCACAGCGGCAAACGGTTATTGGAAACACGCGAAACCGACCGCCTGTTGCGCGACATGGCAGCCGAATTATCACGTAAGCCGATTACCGCATTAAACGCCTCGCAAATTTTAAGCAAATACACTTATCTCACATGCCAAACAGAAAGGATAATCCCAATGAACTCACCGCAAAGCGAAAAATACCGAGTTGCAATCGGCGAACCGTTTGCAATAGAAGTATGTACCGAAGACGCAGGCAGCCTTATCGAAAAAATAGCCTCCCTGCGCGCCGAGCTAAACAGTAAATCCGTATCCCTACCGCAAATTCGCCTGTACGACAACGGCGACCTTCCGCCAAATCAAGTCGTCATCTTCTGGAACGCAACAGAAGTATGGCGCAAAGATTACAACCCACCCGACGCCGTAACCTGCGCCGACGAAATTATCGAACAATTGAGGTCGAACGCTCTTAAAAATTGAACGTGAGATTTGATTTTGTTATTCGAAAATTATTTCGAAAAATGCTTGACATGCGTTTTGGTTTATGTATAATGGAAATCAGGTCCTATGGCACTCGCTAGACAACGGGTACGCTAAACGTCAATCGTCCCTACTACCTAATGTTAATTGC
>JAIRVD010000216.1 GCA_031254075.1 Clostridiales bacterium | reverse complement strand
TTCGTCGATAAAATTGTCGGCGGCGTTGTTCCGAAGGAATATATTCCCGCAATCGAAAACGGCATCAAGGAAGCAATGCATTCGGGAATTATCGGCGGCTATCCCGTTCTCGGCGTTCGCGCGACGCTTTATGACGGAAGCTATCATGATGTCGATTCTTCCGAAATGGCATTTAAAATCGCAGGTTCGATGGCTTTCAAGGAAGCAATGAAAAAATCTGACCCCGCTCTGCTCGAACCGATAATGAAAGTCGATGTTACCGTTCCCGAAGATTATATGGGCGACGTAATCGGCGACATTAATTCTCGACGCGGCAAAATCGAAGGAATGGACGCACGCGGAAACGCACAGGTCATTCACGCATACGTTCCGCTTGCCGAAATGTTCGGCTACGCAACAGACCTTCGCGGCAAAACACAAGGCCGCGGAACCTTCACGATGGAAGTTCATCACTACGAACCCGTTCCTAAGAGCGTGCAGGAAAAAGTTGTTTCGGGAACGCATAACGATTAACTGGACATCTTTATAAAAAATGTTACAATATCCCAAATTTGACTAGGAGGAAACTAAAATGGGAAAGGCAAAATTTGAACGTTCGAAACCCCACGTAAACATTGGAACAATCGGTCATATCGACCACGGCAAGACAACTCTTACAGCGGCTATCACGAAAACTTTGGCAGAACGTTATAAATTGGGTTCTGCTGTTGATTTCGACAAAATCGACAAAGCTCCGGAAGAAAAAGCACGCGGAATCACAATTTCTACAACTCACGTAGAGTATGAAACCCCCAACCGTCACTATGCTCACGTAGACTGCCCGGGCCACGCCGACTATGTTAAAAACATGATTACGGGTGCCGCGCAAATGGACGGCGCAATTCTCGTTGTTGCCGCAACCGACGGTCCGATGAGCCAAACACGCGAGCATATTCTTCTTGCGCGTCAGGTAAACGTTCCGAAAATCGTCGTCTTCTTAAACAAATGCGACATGGTTGAAGACGAAGAACTTCTCGAACTCGTTGAAATGGAAATTCTCGAGCTTCTTGAAAAAAATAAATTCCCGGGTGATACCCCGATTATTCGCGGTTCCGCGCTTCAAGCACTCAATGACCCCGCAGGTGCATGGGGCGACAAAATCGTTGACCTGTTCAACGTTGTTGACGAATTCATCACAACCCCCGAACGCGAAACAGACAAGCCGTTCCTTATGCCTGTTGAAGACGTTTTCACAATTCAAGGACGCGGCACGGTTGTTACCGGTCGCGTAGAACGCGGTACGCTTAAAGTTCAAGAGGAAGTCGAAATCGTAGGCTTCACAGAAGAAAAGCGTAAAGTTGTCGTAACCGGCATTGAAATGTTCCACAAACTGCTTGACCAAGCTGTTGCAGGCGATAACGCCGGTCTTCTTCTTCGCGGCATCGCTCGCGACGAAATCGAACGCGGTCAAGTTCTTTGTAAGCCCGGTTCCGTTAAATCTCATACCAAATTTACCGCACAAGTTTACGTTCTTTCAAAGGAAGAAGGCGGACGCCATAAATCCTTCTTCAGCAACTATCGCCCGCAATTCTACTTCCGTACAACCGACGTCACAGGCGTCATAACCCTTCCCGAAGGCGTAGAAATGTGTATGCCCGGCGACCACATCGAAATGACCATCGAACTCATTTCCCCCATCGCCATGGAAGAAGGCTCCAACTTCGCTATCCGCGAAGGCGGCAGAACCGTTGGCGCAGGTGTTGTTGTTAAGATTATGCAGTAATATTGCTCCAAACCTCGCAAATTTTTTAGGAAAGCTTGACAAAAACTCATAAAAAAATCGTCGCGCACGGGTGCGGCGATTTTTTATATGCTATAAACCGCATTAAATCCGGTTGCCGTAACCGGAAGTGCGCCAAAAAAAGTTTAATTCAAAAATTTCCTCCCATAGATGATTATAAAACAATTAAATTTAGGCAATATAATACCGAGGTGATTAAAATAAAGAAATGTCTTTTTACATGTCTATTGGGGGTTTTTACTTTTTTTGTTGTTTTTACGGTTTATGCAAACACAAAAGTAATATATTGGGGAGTTTATTATCCTAATCCAGGCTATATCCCAATCGGCAATGTCACATATGACTATTTATCGGAATATGACGCTTTTTATCATGGGTTCGCAAATGGTGAGAAAGTATTATATTTAACATTCGATGCAGGGTATGAAGACGGCAATACTGAGAAAATTTTAGACAGTCTAAAGGAACGCAATGTTCCTGCGACGTTTTTCTTGACCGGAAATTATATCAAAACCAACCCTGAGATTACAAAGAGAATGGTGAACGAAGGTCATATCGTTGGCAATCATACAATGACTCACCCTGATATGTATAAATTGAAATCGCTTGACTTTGCTTCGGAGTTAGAAAAAGTTGAAGAAATATACAAAGACGTTATCGGGTTTGAAATGCCGAAGTATTACCGCCCGCCCGCTTGCGCGTTTAACGAACAAAACCTCATTGATGCAAAGGCGTTAAAAGTCTTGATGATATGCAAGGATTGAGAGTGTTATAAAAGTCGGCAATGAAACTATTTAGGTCCAAAATTGCGACAAGAATGAATGCGATGCTTTTGCTGCTGTTTTTGCAGTTGGTTGCGCTTGTGACTTTCGCGGGATGGGTAATGACTTCGAGCGCGGTGATTTATTATGCGGGGATTTTTTTGAGTGTGTTGGTGTTTTCGTTTGTGTTGAAGAAGGATGAGGCGTCGGTTTATAAGATTACGTGGTTAATTTTGATTTTGGTATTTCCGTCGGTTGGCGGAGTTTTTTATTTATTGTTCGGGAACAAGCGTCCGCTCAGGGACATTACGGCGCATATGAAGGAACACGCGTTGATTGCGAAGATATTGGACGCGGATGTCTTGAAGTATGAAAACGAAGGCAGAATAGCGGGCTTAATGAAATACATTCGCGGTGCGTCAAGTTTTCACGCGTATGGCGGAACGCAGTCGAAGTATTTTGCGACGGGCGAAGAAATGTTTGTCGAAATGATTCGGGAAATTCGCGCGGCGGAGAGATTTATTTTTCTTGAATCGTATATAGTGAAGTCAGGCGAAATGTGGGACGGGCTTTTGGATGCGCTTGCGGAAAGAGCCGAAGCGGGCGTTGAGGTTCGTTTAATCGCAGACCATTTTGGTTCTCACAAGCTTTTTACGCACAGATATTTGAAAAAATTGCGTGCGAAAAAGATTTACGCATTGCGTTTTAATCAAATGATTCCGTTTATGCTGTTCTTTATGAATAACCGCGACCACAGAAAAATTTTGGTCGTTGACGGAAAATCGGCGTTCACCGGCGGAATTAATGTCGCGGACGAATATATTAATTTGATAAAACCATTCGGCATTTGGAAGGACACCGGAATAAAACTGCGCGGCGACGCGGTTTGGAGCTTTACGCTGATGTTCATGGAAATGTGGAATATGATTTGCAGCCCGAATGAGCGAATCGGTGATTATGAAAGATATAAATTCAGTGAGGGTATGCTGTCAGACGGGTTGGTAATTCCGTACGGCGACACTCCGCTTGATAACGAACAGCTCGGCGAAAATGTTTATGTAGATATTTTGAATCAAGCCGAAGATTATGTTTACATTTTTACGCCGTATTTTATTGCAAGCGAAAAATTAATCGGCGCGTTTCAGCTCGCCGCCAAACGCGGTGTTGACGTTCGCATCGTGACACCCGGCATTCCCGATAAAAAACTCGTTTACCGTTTAACGCGCTCATATTACCGCTACATGCATCAAGCCGGTGTGAAAATCTATGAATATTCACCCGGCTTTCTTCACGGCAAAAGCATTGTTTGCGACGATAAAATCGCCGTCGTCGGAACAATAAATTTCGATTATCGCAGTTTATATTTAAATTTCGAATGCGCTGCTTTGTTGTATAATTGCTCCGTGATAAAAAGCATTCGTGACGACGCGCTTCGCACAATAAATGAAAGCCGCGAAGTCGCTCCCGTTGCGGAAAAATTTCGGATGTTTAATGATTTATTTGATGCGTTTTTACATTTATTTGCGCCTGTTATGTAGGAGGATTCCATGAAAAAATCAATTACACGCGCGACACGCCGCCGCACGCCCGCGAATAAGCGAGACAAAAAGGGCGGATTACCGTTTTTTCTTGCATCGTTATTTATTTTAATAATCGCTATTTTGTATGCCTGCACAGTCGATATAATTTTTCATTCGTATGAGAATGAGGAAGTCTTGCCCGTTGCGAATGAA
>JAIRVD010000260.1 GCA_031254075.1 Clostridiales bacterium | reverse complement strand
AGAGTTCTCGTAATCCCAATCGGCGAAACCACCGCCGAACTCTCCGCACTCGGCATGGATGTTCCCGCGCAAATAATCGACGGACGCACCATGGTTCCCGCACGCTTCATAGCAGAATTCTTCAGCGCAGTTGTAGATTGGGACGAGACTTCAATGACTGTGCAGATTATTAGTATATAAATCATAAAAATTTTTTATATTTCCCTCTTGACGCGCAATCAATATGATATTATATTAATATCATTCTAATACTTGTAAAAGGGAGGTTTCATCATGAAAGAAAAAATCATTAACCCCGCGTCGGGGATTACCGCGCTTGTTTTGCAGATTATTTTGTTTTTAGTTGCGCTTGTGGGATTTATCAGCAGTATAATCGCGCTTTCCAACAACCAGCCCTATGAGGGGCTGTGGATTGCGACGGTTATTGTTACCTCAATTGTTGCGTTTGTGCTGTTTCCGATTCTGCTTCTCGGGTTGAAGGTCGTTAATCCGAATGAAGCGGCGGTTTTTACGCTGTTCGGAAAATATTACGGCACGATTGTGTCGCCCGGATTTTTCTTTATAAATCCGTTTTGCACGTTGGCGAATCCGACGGTTAAAACACCGACGGCTTCTGCGGTAGCCGCGGGAACCACGGCGTATACCGCTCCGAGTAAAAAAGTTTCGATGAAAGCAATAACGCTGAATAACGAAAAACAAAAAATTAATGACCGCGAAGGAAATCCGATTGAGGTTGGCGTCGTCGTGATTTGGAAGGTCGTGAACGCAACAAAGGCAGTGTTCGAGGTGGACAATTACAAAGAATACGTTTCCACGCAAGCAGACGCGGCGATTCGGCATGTTGCGCGGCAGTATCCGTACGACATTTCGCAGGACGGCGAAGAAGCTTCTCTGCGCGGAAGCTCGGGCGAAGTTTCGGACGAACTCAGACGTGACCTGCAAAACCGCGTTGATATCGCCGGAATCGAAATTCTTGAAACACGCATCGCGCATCTCGCCTACGCACAGGAAATCGCATCCGCAATGCTTCAACGCCAACAAGCCGACGCAATCATCGCAGCACGCCAAAAAATCGTCGAAGGTGCGGTCGGCATGGTTGAAACCGCACTCGCACGCCTCGCCGAAAATAAAACCGTCGCCCTCGACGAAGAACGCAAAGCCGCAATGGTTTCAAACCTACTCGTGGTTCTGTGCGGCAACCGGGACGCACAACCCATAGTAAACAGCGGGAGCCTGTATTAATTTGGAAAACGAAAAACCCGAAAAGAAAAAGCAACTCCTTCTGCGCCTTTCCCCGGCTCTTTGGAACGAAATAAATAAATGGGCAGACGACGAATTCCGCTCAATCAACGGACAGATTGAATATATTCTTTCCGAGGCCGTTAAAAAGCGAAAGAATTGACTTCTGCTCCGAGGACTTCGCGGTGAAATGGACAAATACTTACAAACCCTGATTTTATCAGGCTTACAAGGAATCCGTTGATGAAATGACCACTCGGTTATCACCCGCCGTGGTGAAATGTTCAAATCCTCACAAACCCTGATTTTATCAGGCTTGCAAGGGCTCCGTTGATGAAATTGCCACTCTGTTATCACTCGTTGTTGGTTTGAAATTCGGACGAAGCGATGGTTTTCGGAGGTTGCCAATGATTAACGTAATATTGTAATCAAAAAAGGGGCTGTAACGAGATAAAGTTTCAGTCCATTTTCACACGAAAGAACACGAAAAAAAGAAATTTCAAAAGATTTTCCCGTGTTTTTCGTGTAGTAATCTGTGTTAATACGTGTGAAAATTAAAATTAGACCGACGTGGCATTTTATTTGTCTGAGTTGCATTTAAGCATTTGATTTGCTAATATTTAAAAAAAATTTCCGCAGAGGGGTTTTTCGATATGGAAATGAATAGATTTTATTTTGTATGCGTGATGTTTATCGCGCTTATTTTATTTTCCGCGTGCGGCGGAAGTGAAATTATTGAGATTAACGAGCCCGAGGTTGAAGCGACGGAAGCTCCGGCGGCGACGAGTCAGCCCGGGCTTGTTGCGCCGTCTGTGAATAACGCTCCTGTTATTCCTGCTCCGGGGAATTCGGATGCCCGGACGACGGACGAATCGGGGGAATCCGACGGAACCAATCCGAGGGATATCGCCGTTGTGATAAATTTGACGGAAGCGCCTGCGCCTTCGCCGAATCCGTGGCGAAACGCCGAAGCAATGGTTGCGGATATGCAAATCGGCTGGAACTTGGGCAATACGCTTGATACGGGGGCGAATCCTTCGATGGCGATTGAGCTCCATGAAACGAGCTGGGGAAATCCGATTACGACGCGTGAGAATATCGAGGCAATTCACGCGGCGGGATTTGATGTGCTGCGTGTTCCGGTGACGTGGAATCCGCGTCTCGTGCGCAATACGGAGGATTATTCGATTCGCGAGGATTGGATGAACCGCGTGCAGGAAGTCGTTGATTACGGAATGGAACTCGGCATGTTTGTAATTTTGAATACGCATCACGACGAACCGCTTTTCAGCTTGTATGATGCCGAAATGGAAAATTCCGAATATGTAATTTCGCGTTTATGGGAACAAATCGCGTATGTATTTCGTGACTATGACCATCGCTTGATATTTGAAGGGATTAACGAACCGCGCACAAAAGGCAGCCGCGCGGAATGGAACGGCGGAACGCCCGAAGAACGCAATAATGTAAATGTGTTAAATCAAGTTTTCGTTGATACCGTTCGCGCAAGCGGCGGAAATAATTCTAACAGAATGTTAATGGTAGCGACTTACGCCGCCGCCGTTTTAGACAGCACGATAAGTGATTTCGTTTTGCCCGTTGACCCTGCTAATTCCGAAAATATGTTAATCGTTTCGCTTCATATGTATGCGCCTTATGAATTCGCGCTCGCAACCGACTCAAACATGCGTCACGGATGGTCTACGCAAAATCGAAACGATACCGACCCAATCATCCGCGGGCTTGACCTCGCATACAATTATTTCGTCAGCAACGGCATTCCCGTAATCATGGGCGAAATGGGCGCACTTAACCGCAACAACACATCCTCACGGGTGAATTGGACGACGTTCTACGTATCCGAAGCCGCAAATCGAAACATCCTGTGCGTCTGGTGGGATAACGGCTTAACCGAAGGCGCAACCCTCTCCCGCACCGATGAAGATTTCTTCGGAATCTTCAACCGACGCACCAACACATTCCCGTTCCCTGAAATTATCGACGCGCTGATGAGTGCTTCGGAATAAATCTTTACATCATATATTTTTTTGTATATATTATTTCCGTCA